>NZ_JAQMIL010000010.1:0-155588 GCF_029990105.1 Bradyrhizobium sp. Arg237L
TTTTTGTTGCACGGGACCCATGGGTGCAACCGGCACCCGGCTTTCCCTGCGCCCTCTGTTCAATGAGAGGGCGGAAAGTGACGCAAACCTCGGACGCAGAGCGCCGCGAGAACGCGAACTCACATCCCCACGCTGTTTGAAAGTTGAATCAGAACCCATCCCCGTCATTGCGAGCGCAGCGAAACCCATCATTTCGCGCGGCTTGCTCCATCGCGATGGGTTTCGCTGCGCTCTACCCATCCTACCTACCATCTTGCACGCATCCATGATGGCGCGTCGCGAACTATCTCGCAGGACAAGCCGCGCCGCTCTTCGCCCATGCTTCGACGAGCGCGCCCGCCTGTTTTTGCGTGCCCGGCGCGGGGGAACGGCCGAAGCCAGGCTGCCACGCCCAGCCGACCAGCGTATCCTCGCCAATGTGGTGGATCAGCTCTTCGACCTTGCGGCCGCCATTGCGGGCCGGGTCCTTGATCTGGGCGCAGATCTCGGCGAGCGACTTGCCTTCCCAGCCCATCTCCCGTGGCGCGAGATGCCATTCCGAGTGGCCCGGTATGCGGCCAGGCTCGAAATTGGCGTTGCCGTGACAGCTCGAGCACCGCATCGCCGCCAGCCCGTGGCCGTCGGTGCCGCGTGTGACCGGTGGCTGATGCGGCCGGCCCTCGTCGCCCTGGCGCGGACGGTCGCCGGCGGGATGGCAGTTTACGCAGCGCGGATGCGTCAGCACTTTGCCGAGCTCGGTGAACATCGCCGCCGATCGCGCGTCACTGTCGGCGATCCCGGCAAAGCTCTCAGGCGAAGCCAGGCCATGTGATGCGGTCTGCGAGGCCGCATAACCTGTCACCATGCTCAGGCCGAACGCCGCGACCACAACGACAATCCGAAACCGCATGTCTGATGTCATGGTCAGGCCAGATAACGCTGGGGATCGGCGAGGATCACGTCGCGGACGGCCTCGTGATATTTGATGTAGCCGGTGCAGCGGCAGATATGTCCGTCAAGCGCTTCTTCGATGGTCTTCTCGAGCTCGGTTCGCGCCACCGGCTTCTTCGCGAGACGTTCCAAGAGGACCTGCGCTTCGTTCAGGAAGCCGGCGGTGCAGTAGCCGCACTGGAAGGCGAAGTGATCGATGAAGGCTTGCTGAAGCGCGGTGAGCTGGCCATCTCTCGCATGGCCCTCGACGGTCCGGATCGCCTTGCCGTTGAAGCTTGCGGCCGGCACGACGCAGGTCGGAGTTGTGTCGCTGGTGCCATCGGGGTTGTCGACGATGATCGTGCAGCTCAGGCACTGTGCGGCGCCGCAGCCGAACTTGGTACCGGTCATGCCGAGATGTTCGCGCAGGAAGTCGTTCATCGAGAGATCGTCGCGGACCTCGATCGGATCGATCGCGCGGCCATTGATCGTGATCGCAAGCCTTGTCACGCGAGGGCTCCCTTGAGCATGGCCTGGGTGACCGGCAACGAATTGAAGCGGTGGCCGGTGGCGTCGAAGATGGCGTTGAGAAGGGCAGGGACCACGGGGACCATCACGACTTCGGCCATGCCTTTCGGCGGCTCGTCCGGCGTCAGTGGCGGCAGCATCTCGATCTCGAGATCGCGCAGCGGCAGGTCCGATCCCCGCGCCACCAGATATTGCCCGAGGTTCCATTGCCCGTTGCCGGGACCGCCTTCGTGAGGCGGCAGCGATTCCAGCAGGGCGTAGCCGACGCCCATGGCAAAGCCGCCCTGCGACTGGCCGAGCACGACTTCCGGCACCAGCGGCTGGCCGCATTCGAGCACGCTGTAGGCCTTGGCGATGCGCAGCGCGCCGGTCGTGCGCTCGATCTCGACGCGAACCAGCGTGCCGCACATCGAGGCGTAGGCCGTGCCGATCCTGTTGTTGTCGGTTGGCGGAAACCACACGCTGGCGCGATTGAGCGCGGTGAATTTCCCGCTACCCCTGCGCACCGCGAGCGCATCGATCTCCGCCCGGTGCTGCTCGGCGCCGAACTGGAAACGCGCGCGCGACCAGGCCCAGCGGGAGAAGCTGTGGGTGATCGCGCCGGTCACGAGGTTGCGCGCATGCGCGGTTGCGGCGAGCGCCGGCAGTGCCAGCGGCGCAAGGCCGGGCAGGATGAGTTGTCCATCCTTCCAGCGCGCTTTGGCGAAATCCTTCGCCCGCGGATCGGAGGGCGGGATGCGCCAGAGTTCGAGCGCCGCCGGCCACAGGCCATAGCGGAAGATGACGCGCGCCGCCTCAGCGGCCGCATGGGTCCCGACATGCGCGCCGATCGAGGCGCTGGTGGCCGAACTGATCGCAGGCACCCAGCGCGGATTCCTCGCAGCCGCGTCCTGGGTCTTCTGATCCATCGTGTAGGGATCGCCTGAGGTGACGAGACCCAGCGCATCATAGGTATCGATGCGGGCCACCGACACTTCGTCGGCTGCCGCGCCAAGATGGATCGCGACGCGGTTGGCGAGCGCGGTTCCGATGCCATTGCCCATCTCGACATGATCGCAATGGATCGAGATCTTGCCGTCGGCTGCAATCTCGACACGTCCGAGCGAGCAGTCCGCGCCGGTGCCGTAATCCTTGGTGACGCAGGCGACGCCGGTGCCGACCAGGACGCCGCTGTGTGCAAGCCGCGCCTTCTCTGCGGCGCGCTGCCGCCAGATCGGATGTGTCTCGAGCTTGTCCAGGATCTCCGGCGTGCGGACCGACACGATGTACGGATTTCCCGTCATGGTCCGGCCATTCTGCTTGAGCGCATTGCGCCGCCGGAATTCGATCGGATCGAGCGGCAAGGCGGCTGCGGCCTCGTCGATCAGCACTTCGAGCGCGGTCATGGTCTGTATGGTCCCGTAGCCCCGCATCGAGCCTGCGGTCACGCCGCGCGAATGCACGGCCACCGTGGTGACGTCGACCTTCGGGACGTCATAGATGCCGATCGCCGCCGTGGCGCCGACGACCGCCACGCTCGACGAGAAGTTCGCGAGGCCGCCGCCATCGAGCACGTGATCGGCCGCGAAGGCCTGGATCTTAGCGGTTGCGCGGTCGATCCCGATCCGGGATCGCATCTTGAACGGATGACGTTTGATGCCGCCCTGGAACTGCTGATAGCGGTCATGCGCGAGCCGGACCGGCCGTCCTGGAAAGAACATCGCAGCGAGCGCGACATAGAGCACGAAGGGCGTGTGGTCGCGGCCGCCGAAGCCGCCGCCGATATAGGTGAACTGCGTGTTGATGTGCGCGGGCTTGAAGGGAGGGCGGGCTTGCCCGAGCAGGTACGCGATCGACTCGGTGGCCTCATAGGGCGACTGCACGCCGAGCACGAGTTCGAGATTCCCGCCTCTATTGTCGTACCAGCCGAGGCCGCATTCCGGTTCGAGGAACATCGGGTCGACCGACTGGGTCTCGAAGGTGCGATCGAGCACCAACATTGCGGGGTTCTTCGCATCCAGTTCGGCGCGGATCTGCTCGCCATACCGCGCCGCCTTGCCATAGGGCGCCAGCGTCTCCTTGGCGAAGGAGGACCAGACCGGAAGCGTGGTGTCCTGGAGCCGCCCCGGCGTCACCCAGCCGGCCTGGATCGGCGAGTACACGTCGGGGGATTCGGGCGTCGGCCCGGCCACGCGCGTGAAGCGGAAGGCGGCGTAATTGGGAACGGAGACCGGACCGGTCTCTTCGCCTGACTTCACGAAGGTGCCGTCGCGCAGCGCCAGCCGCGCACGATCGAAGGCGTCGAACTGCTCGAAGATCAACAGCGCCACCGGCTGTCCCATATAAAGCGGCGTCTTGCCGACTGGGCAGAACAGATCGCCGGCATAGAATTCAGGGACGCGGGCGCCGATCTTCGCAAGCTCCTCGGCCGTCACCACGACCGACGGCTTCAGCGCGCCGCTGAGGCGTGCGAGGTCCATGCCGAGATAGACACGCGTCGCATCACTCGCGCGGACGAGGATCGCGTGCGACGTCGTGGCCGGCCATCCCGGCAGGTCGGCGGCGCGAAAATCGGAGGCGTAGAGCTTGGCGCCGGTGACCTTGGCGACGCCATCGATGCGACCGCGGCCATCGGCCGCCGGATTCCAGTTCTGCCGTCCGGGCAGCACCGCGCGCGCCGGATAGCCCGCCGGCTCGGCCGCCCCCAATCGTGACAGGCTGAGCGCTATCCCGCTCGCCGTGACCCACTTCACGAACTCCCTTCGCGAAGGCCGCATGCCCCTTACCCCCCTCGGTCAACGCTATCAGGCGTGCCCGATATCAGATCGTCGTTGCGCCCGAATCACACGCCGACACGGAAACACTATCGCAAGTCCGCGATCGATGCGGGGCCAGGACCGGGCGTGACCAGGGTCGGCCATTGCTTTGAGCCGAATGGCACGGCCGGCGGCAGAAACGTCGTCATGCCGCGCTTCTTGGTCTCGGCTGATATCGCGACACGCGCATCGCCGCCCATCAGTTCATAGTCCATCAGATGATAGTTGCCGAAGAACAGCGAACCGACCGAGCGATCCGCGATGATCCGCGTCAGCGATTCCAACATGTCCGCAGGCGTCGTTGTGAACGAGATGGTTTCGATCAGGAGCAGGCGATCATTGATGGCATCGGGACCGAAGAACTGCGCGAGCACGCTGAACAGCACGTTGTTCTGGCGCGCGACATAGATGGTGTTGCTCGCGGCATAGGTCTTGTCCCAATCGGCGCCGAGCTGGGCTTTCCAGTCCGCCAGCACGCCCATCCAGTGCGCAACTTGAGTCTCTGCCGCCCATGCAACGTTCTTGGCGAGGTACGGCGCCTGCTTCTTGCCGAAAGCCTCGAGCGTCGCAAATGGAATGGCGTCCTTGGCGAGGCATTCGTCCATGAAGGCGAGGTTGTTCTGCAGGATGGTGCGGTTGTTGTCGCGCCAGCCGGCTTCCATCGGCGTGCGGTCCAGCCCATCGAGCGCCGATTGCATGCGGCTGCGATAGGCGAGCATCGAGCCGCGCCAGGATTTGTCGCCGGGATTGTCGACATAGGGGCCGACCACTTCGGCCAAGGCCATCGTGCTGTGACCCACCGACTTCAGCAACTGGTAGACCATCGGCACCTGCGGCGCCTCCGTCGGCGCCATTCCCGGACGATAAAGGATCATCCTGCCGCCAGCGCCGGAAAACAGCGCAAGGATGACCGGGTGCTTGCTCAGGATGTTCTTCTGGAAAATCTTTGCCGCGTCACCATACAGCTCAAACATCGCGGTGTTGAGCGCCAGCACGTCCTTGGTCGCGGTGTCGGCGGGTGTCGCGTTCGTCTTGCCGGAGATCGGCGCCATGTAGGATGGAAGGCTCTGCGCCTCGGCGCCCGCACCGCTACCGCACCACAATAGAGTCGCCACCGCCAAGCCGACGTAGCGCTTCATGCCGATTCCCCCGCCCGTGATTCGCACGATTCCTAGCCGGGGCGGCAGTATTCCGTCATTCGCGCGACGCGCAAGCGACACTTGCCATGATCAACAGCGCTGGTTGCGGGATGATTGATGCGGTCCGTAAAATAGTGCGTTCATTGAAAAGCGGCGGACTAGTCGCTTGCGCCCGCAATGTCTTGCCGTCCCGAGTTAAGCCCGGGACGACTCGCTTGTCAGGTTGTGAACCACAACTTCCTTACGCGAAGCTGATGTTCTGCTGCCGCAGCGGCACCGAGCGGATACGTTTTCCAGTCGCCGCGAAGTAGGCATTCAGCACCGCGGGCGCGGCGACGCCGATGGTCGGCTCGCCGACGCCGCCCCAGAAGCCGCCGCTCGGCATCAGGATCGTCTCCACCTTCGGCATCTCGCTGATGCGCATCGAGTTGTAGGTGTCGAAGTTGGTCTGCTCGATGCGGCCGTCCTTCACGGTGCAGCCGCCGTAGAACAGGGCGGAGAGGCCGTAGACGAAGGAGCCCGCGACCTGCCGTTCCACCTGCGCCGGATTGACGACGTAGCCGGGATCGGTGGCGGCGACGATGCGATGCACCTTGATCTTGCTGCCGTCGGTCACCGAGATCTCGGCGGCGCCGGCGACATAGCTGCCATAGCCCATCACCTGCGCGAGCCCGCGATAGACGCCCTGCGGCGGCGGCTTATCCCAGCCGATCCGCTCGGCGACCGCATTCAGCACCGCCAGATGCTTCGGATGACCCGCCATCAGTTTGCGACGGAAGGCGAGCGGATCTTGGCCGACCGCATGCGCGAGTTCGTCCATAAAGCTCTCGAGATAGATCGTGTTCGGGTTGATGTTGACGCCGCGCCAGAAGCCGGGCGGGACGTGCGGATTGCGCATCGAATGTTCGATCAACAGGTTCGGGATCGAATAGCCGATCGCCGCTTCGCCGCTGGGTGCAAGCCCCTGGAAGGTCGCGGGATCCATGCCGTTGATCATCGCCTCGGGCCGCAGCCGCGCCAGGATCGACTGGCCGGAGATCCGCATCCGGAGCGCGGTCAGGTTGTTATCGGCATCGAAGGCGCCGACCATCCGGCATTGGGTGACCGGATGATAGAAGCCGTGCTGCATGTCCTCTTCGCGGGACCAGAGCAGCTTGATCGGCGTGCCCTGCATCTCCTTGGCGATCAAGACCGCCTGCCGCACATAATCGCTCTGGCCGCGCCGGCCGAAACCGCCGCCGAGGATCAGCTTGTGGACGTCGCATTTCTCAGGCGGAAGGCCTGAGGCTTGCACCGCGGTAGCGAAGGCAGCTTCGCCGTTCTGCGTGCCGCACCAGACATCGAGCTTGTCGCCGGTATGGAGCGCGGTTGCGTTCATCGGCTCCATCGTGGCCTGGTTCTGGTAGGGATAGTTGTAGACCGCCTCGACCACCTTTGCGGCACGCGCGATCTCCGCCATCGCATTGCCGTTCTGGTTGCCGACGAACGCCGCCTGCGACGGTTCCAGTCCTTCGGCCAGCCATTTGCTGATCGTCTCGCTCGAGGTCTTGGCGTTCGGGCCTTCGTCCCACTCGATCGGCAGTGCATCGAGCGCGGTCTTGGCGTGCCACCAGGTGTCGGCGACGACGGCAACCCCGCTGTCGCCGACGCGCACCACCTTCTTGACGCCTTTCATGTTGGCGATCTTGGCCTCATCGAAGCTCTTCAGCTTGCCGCCGAACACCGGGCAATCCTTGATCGCGGCGTTCAACATGCCGGGCAATTTGAAGTCGATGCCGTAGACCATCGCGCCGGTGGTCTTGTCGGCGGTGTCGAGGCGCTTCAGCCCCTTGCCGGCGATCTTCCAGTCCTTGGAGTCCTTCAGCTTCACATCGGACGGCGGGCTCAGCTTTGCCGCCGCTTCCGCCACCTGGCCGTAGGTCGTGGTCCGGCCCGTCGGCAGATGGGTGATGACGCTGCTCGCGGCCGAGCATTCGGCGGCCGGCACCTTCCACTCGTTGGCGGCGGCCTGGATCAGCATCAGCCGCGCGGTGGCGCCGCCCTTGCGGACGTAATCATGTGAGCCGCGGATGCCGCGGCTGCCGCCGGTCGAGAAATCGCCCCATGGCCGGCCGCGTGCCGCGCTCTGGCCCGGTGTCGGGTATTCGGTCGTAACCTTCGACCAGTCGCATTCGAGCTCTTCGGCAACGAGCTGCGCAAGCCCGGTGAGCGAGCCCTGGCCCATCTCCGAACGTGCGATACGGATCACCACCGTATCGTCCGGGCGGATCACCACCCAGGCGTTGACTTCAGGCGAGCCATCGGCTGCCCGCGCCACCGTCGGGCCGAGCGGGAGATTGAAGCCGAGTGCAAGGCCGGCACCCGCCGCGGCGGTGCCAATCACGAACGCGCGGCGATTGAGCATGACGTGCTGATTCATGATGGCACCTCACGCGTTCGCAACAGCGTGGATCGCTTCACGCACCTGCGCGAAGGTGCCGCAGCGGCAGATATTGGTGATGGCTTCGTCGATGTCCTGGTCGGTTGGCTTCGGATTGTCCTTCAACAGCGCCGCCACCGCCATGATCATGCCGGTCTGGCAATAGCCGCATTGCGGCACGTCGTGCTCGATCCAGGCCTGCTGCACCTTGTGCAGCTTGCCATCAGCGGCAAGGCCCTCGATGGTCGTGATTTCCTTGCCATCAGCTTCGCTGACGAGCACGCCGCAGGAGCGCATCGCCACGCCGTCGACATGAACGGTGCAGGCGCCGCATTGCGCGATGCCGCAGCCATATTTGGTGCCGGTCAGTCCAATGTTTTCGCGAATCGCCCAGAGCAGCGGCGTATCCGGCTCGACATCGACTTCGATTTTCTTGCCGTTGATTGTGAGGTTAGCCATCGCAGTCCCCATTTTGATCCAGTTCCACAACTGGATCTCGCTGCGAGTGTGAACCGGGCGCTAGAACGATTCAAATCAAGAAAATGCGTAGGCGGCGAGGCAGGAACAAACCGGATGATGCGGTGTTCTTGATTTCTTGTGCCTAGAGCATTTTCGGTTCTGATTGAATCAGAGCCGAAGCTCTAGATTCTTGTTTTGACGCGTTTTCTTCACGCGAACCGGTTTCCACTTCGCTGGAAAACGCTCTAGCGCAGGATCATGCGCCCTTGGGCGCGACAGCCAGCCGCAGGAAGCTCATTGCGCTTCCGAGCACGGCAAATCCGGCGCCCAGCGCTAGCGCGTAGGTTGCGCCTTCGTGGCCGGCGATGGCAAAGCAGAAAGCGGCGAGCGCGGCGCCGATGGTTTGCCCGGTGAGGCGCGCAGTGGCGACGATGCCGCTGGCGCTGCCGCTGCGATGCGGCGGCGCGCTGCTCATCAGTGCCTTCATATTGGGCGTCTGGAAAAAGCCGAACCCGATTCCGCAGATCACCATGCGCCAGACGATATCGGGAATGCTGGGCGAGGCGGGCAGTGTCGCCAAGAGTGTCATGCCGAGGCCGAGCAGGATTAACCCGATACCGCCGAGAATGCCGACCGGGTAGCGGTCAGACAATCGGCCGCCGATCGGTGCCATGATTCCGACAACCAGAGGCCAGGGCGTCATGAAGAATCCGGTCTCGACCTGCGACCGCATCAGCACGGCTTCGAAATAGAACGGCAGCGAAACGAAGGCGAGGCCCTGGATCGCGAACGAGCAGACCGCGGTTGCCGCGGACAAGGCGAATATCGGCCGGCGGAACAGGTCGATCGGCAGCATCGGCGCCGGATGATCCCGATGCCGATGCATCAGCAGCCAGCCCAGCACAACCGCGCCGACCAACTCAACCAACACCAATACCGGCGACGTCTTGTGCGCGGCGCTGCCGATGCCGATGATGAAGAGGCCGAGGCAGCCTGAGGCCAGCACTGCGCCGGGGAAGTCGAAGGCGTGCACGGCGCGCGGCGTTGGCGGCAGCGTCTTCATCCCGATGAACAACGCGATCAGGCCGAACGGGATATTGATCGCAAACAGCCACGGCCAGGTTCCGAACGCCAGGATGCCCGAGGCGATCGTCGGCCCGAGGGTAAAGGCAGTCGCGACGACCAGCGCGTTGTGGCCGAAGCCGCGGCCATGCATCCTGCTTGGGTAGACGTAGCGGACCAGCGCGGTGTTGACGCTCATCAGCCCGCTGGCGCCCAGCCCCTGCAGCGCTCGTGCAATGAGAAGGCTATCGAGCGACCATGCGAGCGCGCAGCCGAGCGAGGCGAGCGTAAACAACAGGAGGCCGCCGAGATAGATGCGCTCATGGCCGACGATTTCCCCGAGCGCGCCAAGCGGCAGCAAGGTCGCGACCAGTGCGATCTGGTAGACGTTGACGACCCAGACGACATCCGCCGGGCTGACCTGGAGATCGGTCGCGATCGCCGGCAGGGCGATATTGGCAATCGCTGTGTCGAGCGAAGCCATTGCGAGCGCGGTGAAGATCGCGGCAACGGCCCAGCGCCGCTTCTCCGGCGGCAAGCCGTCCATGACCGGCGCAACTGGCGCCCTCGCCACGAGCATGTCCATTGTGGTCAGATTCCCCGGAAGGGCGGGATCCCGCTCCGACCCATGTACTACGCGCGCGTGGGTTGCCACAGGCGTGCGGTTGCATGATGCGTATGCGCAATTCTGCCTTCCGGCCCCGCGTCAGCCGTGCAGGCGCGACAGATCAGGCGTTGGTGCTGAGCCCGAGCCGAGCATAGATGCGCCGGGCGTAGGCGCCGAATTCATCGGTGGTCTTGATCGGCAGCGCACGGGGCAGCGGCAATTCGATCGGGAAATATTCCGCCATCCGAGCGGGACCGGCGGTGAGCACGGCGCAATGGGAGCCCAGGAAGACGGCTTCCTGGATGCTGTGGGTGACGAAGATGATGGTCTTGCCGCTTTCGCGCCAGATCCTGAGCATCTCAAGATTCATCTGCTCGCGCGTCAGCGCGTCCAGCGCGCCGAACGGCTCGTCCATCAGGATCAGCTTTGGATCGTGGATGAAAGCGCGGGCGATTGCGGTGCGCTGCTGCATGCCACCGGAAAGCTGCTGCGGATATTTGTCCTCATAACCGGCGAGGCCAACCATTTTGAGCAGATCGCGGGCGCGCTCCCGTGCCGCCCTGATCGGCAGGCCGACGATCTCGGCCGGCAGCAACACATTGTCGAGGATGGTGCGCCATTTCAACAGCAGCGCCTGCTGGAACACCATGCCGATATCGCGCGCCGGATCGAACGGCGTCTTTGCGTTGCCGATCTTGATCGTGCCGCCGTCGGCGCCGTGCAGGCCGGCAAGAATCTTCAGTACTGTGGTCTTGCCGCAGCCGGATGGTCCAACCAATGCCACCAGCTCGCCCTCGGCGATGTCCATGGTGACGTCGGAGACGGCAAGGAATTCGGCTCCCTTGGACCGATAGACCTTGCGGACGTTACGCAAGCTGATGAAAGGCTCGGCTGTCATGCCAGCCATTTCTGCAGGTTCGCGGCGACGAAAGCATCGTCCGAGAGATCGGCGTGCTCGCGGCAGACGCGGTCGATCTGCTGCATCTGGCCCGGGCTGAGGCCTTCGTTGGGATCGAGGCACCGGATGCCCTCCATCAAGCCCTGGCGGCGGAGGATCTCGTGACAGCCGGCGATGCAGCCATGGAAATTGTTGGCAACGTCGAAGAACGCGCTGTTGCAATCGGTTACGCGGGCATCGAGCGCGAGCAGATCGGCGGGCACTGCATCCTTGTAGCGCGCGTCCCTGCACATCTCGAACTGCCGGATCGCCGTCTGCGTCCACACCGACCAGTGGCCGAGCAGGCCGCCCTTGAAGTAAGTGCGGGTGGTGACGCCGTTCTGGCGCAGGTCGAACGGCAAGGTGAGGTCGAGCAGGATGTGATCATCATTGCCGGTATAGAGCGCGACGCGGTCGAGGGCTCCGGCCGCGGCGACGCCGCGCAGCACATCGAGGGTGCGATAGCGGTTGAACGGTGCGATCTTGATCGCGATTACATTGTCGATCGCGGCAAAGCGCCGCCAGAAATCCGCGCTCAACACGACTCCGCCGACCGCCGGCTGCAGGTAGAAGCCGACCAGCGGGATTTCGCGCGCCACCGCCTGGCAATGCGCGATGATGTCATCTTCCGACGCGGTCTTCATCGCGGCGAGGCTGAGCAGGCCGGCGTGGTAGCCGATATCGCGCGCCGTGCGCGCTTCCGAGATAGCCTGCTGCGTCGGACCGGCGAGGCCTGCGACCAGCGCCAGTGGCCGCTTGGTCCAGTTCGCGGCCGTCTCGGCGGCGAGCTCCAGCACCGGTCGATAGAGACCAACCTCGCGGATTGCGAACTGGGTGGTGTGGACCCCGACTGCCAGGCCGCCGGCGCCGGCGTCGATGTAATAGCGGGTCAGGGCGCGCTGATGCCTCTTGTCGAGTGCGCGATTGGCGTCAAGCGCGAGCGGGTGCGCGGGCAGCACGGTGCCGTCGGCGATCAGCTTGCGTATGTCGGATTTGATCTCGCTGTGGTGCATGGCCAATCCTATCCAAATTCTGGGCCGGCGACCGCGAAGGGAAGCTCTTCGCTTTGGGTGGTGGCGCGACCGAACCGCATGCGCTGGAACGGCCGCTCGATGTTCCAGCCGGCGCCGGTCAATCCGACGATGAATGGTTCCTGCGACGCGATCGCGTCGATCAGGAGCGGACCGGTTTCGGTTCGGCTGATCGCATCGACCAGCACCAGCGCGTCAGCAGCGTTATCCGCGAAAAGTGGTCCGATGTGGCGCGCGGTGTGGCCGTCGCGCACGAGCGCCATCGCGTCGCCGTACGACAGAATGCGCGAGTTCGTGCGCGCGGCGAATTCGGTGAGCAGGGCGTTGCGCTCAAATCCCATGGCGCGCCGGTCGCGTGCGCTGAACGTATCGATATCGAAGGCCGCCAGCATCGCGGGCGCCTCCTGCGTCGGATGTTCGAGCCGCAAGCGCCGGAGCTGCAATGTCGGCGTGAAGCCGAGCGGGCCGTACACCGTGGCGCCCGCCGGCGTCGCGTCGAGCCAGGCGGTGAGCCCGCGCTGTCTTGCCGCGTCGAGACAGGCGTCGACGAGCCGGGTCGCGAGCCCGCGGCGGCGCCAGAGCTCCGTCACCAGCACCATGCTGATCCAGGCATTGCCGGCGGAATACGGCAGCAGCGCCGCGGTCGCGACCAAGTGCGTTCCGTCGCGGACGCCGAACACGATGCCGTTGGTCAGGAAGAAGCGCCAGTCGGCCTCGTTCTGGTTCCAGCGCGCTTCGGTCGACAGCGCAAGCCCGGCCGGTGCGTCGTCGACGCCGAGTTCGACGATGGCGACGGGCTCAGTATCGGCCATCGCGCACCTCATATTTGGTCGGCTTGCCGAGGCTCGGCATCGCGCGCGCCACCCAATCCGCGGTCCAGGCGATCAACTGCTCGGTGTCGACGACCGGCAGGCCAAACAGCTTGACCGCTTGCGATGTGTCGGTCAGCCACGCCGTCGGCTCTTCCTTGCCGACGATCACAGGCTCGCGGCCAAACCGCGCGCCGAACTTAGCGGCGAGATCGCGCACCGCGAGGATTTCATCGCCGCTGACATTGATCGGCGAAGTCGGCGTCGTGCAATGCGCCAGGCACCGCAACGCCTGTGAGGCGGCATCGCCCTGCCAGATGAAATTGACATGGCCGAGACTGACGTCGATCGGCGTGCCCGAAAGCACCTTGGTCGCGATGTCGTGCAGCACGCCGTAGCGCATGTCGATCGCGTAGTTCAGGCGGAACAAGCGGCCGGGCGTCGAGAATTTCCTGGAGAAGTACTCGAACATGCGTTCGCGCCCGACGCAGGATTGCGCGTATTCGCCGGGCGGATTCGGCGCTATGTCTTCATTGGAGCCTTTGCCGTCGACCGGCACGAACGGATAGACGCAACCAGTCGAGAAGGCCACGATCCGTGAAGCGGGGAAGGCCTGCGCGACCAGTGCGGGAACATGCGCATTCATCGCCCAGGTCAGCGACAGGTCACCCTCGGCGCCGAATTTGCGGCCAGCCATGAAGATGATATTCGGCGCCTTTGGCAGTGTCTTGATCGCGGCCTCGTCCAGGAGGTCGCAATTGATGGTCTCGATGCCGCGCTTCTCGAGCCAATCCTTCACCGCGGGATCGCTGAAGCGGGCGACGCCGATGACGCGGCGGTCCGGTGCAGCCGCCTTGGCAAGTCCGGCCAGCGTCGGTCCCATCTTGCCGGCGACGCCGAGGATCATGATGTCGCCGTCGACCCTGCTGATATCGTCGATCAAGGCCTGGCTCGGCCGGCACAGCAAGTCGTCGAGCGCTGCGATATCCGGGATCGTCTTTGGCAAAGTCTCGCGCGTAAGCAGCATGGCTCTTCCCCTGGTTTCTTATTGCAGCCGGATGTCGGAGACCACGAACAGCCGTTCAAGGCCGAGCACCAGGCCGTAGAGCGCGACGCCGAGCAGCGTCAGCAGCACGACCGCCATCACCATGGCCGGCGTATCGAGCGAGGACTGTACCTGGATCATGAGGTAGCCGAGCCCGCGCTCCGAGGCGATGAATTCGCCGACGATGGCGCCGGCAACCGCGAGGATAGCGCCGACCTTCATGCCCGAAAACACGTAAGGTAGCGATCCCGGCAACTGGATCTTCCGGAACAGCGTCCAGCGCGAGCCGCGCAGCGATTTGACGAGGTCGAGCAGGTCGGGCTCGACCTCGCGCAGGCCGCGTGCGGTCGTCAGCAGGATCGGAAAGAAGCAGATGCTGAAGGCGATCAGGATGTTCGGAATGATGCCGTAGGAAAACCACACGATGATCAGCGGTCCCATCGCCACTTTCGGGATCATGTTCAGCGTCACGAACAGCGGCAGCAGCAACAAGCTCACCAGTGGCGACCAACTGAAGATGACGGCGAGCGCGACGCCGACCAGCGCGCCGAGGCAGAAGCCGCCGAGGATCTCGGCTGCGGTGACGAGCAGGTTCGACAGCCAGGCATATTTGGCGGAGCTGAGCGTGGCGACGGTCGCGAGCGGCGAGGGCAGGATGAACTTCGGCACCTGGAAGGCGTCGACCAGGACTTGCCAGAGCACGATCACGGCAAGATGCACGATCAGGATGATCGCGATGGACCGCGTGGATCGCCCGCCGTCACTGAACACCAATTGCTCCTTCCAAACGCCGGCCGCTCTCGGCGGCCGCCATCAGCCTAGCCCGGTCGCACCAATCTTTCAACCATCTGGTTGATTGGAGTGCCAGGACCCAGCCTCCGTCATTGCGAGCGCAACGAAGCAATCCACGCCTCCACACGCGCGGAGAGAAATGGATTGCTTCGCTGCGCTCGCAATGACGGCTGTGGTAGCGGCTAACGCCGCAGCGACTGTAGCACCAGATCGGTCACGTGCCGCCGGCGGGCCCGCCGCGCGGTCGGGCTCGACAGGTCCTTGCCGAAGATCGCCGACAGCGTCGGCGTGTTGGAGAAGAAGAAGTAGCTCAGGGCCGCGATCGAGATATACAGGTGCACCGGATCGATGCCGCGCCGGAACACGCCGGCGCGTACGCCTTCATTGAGGATCTTCGAGACCATGCTGACGAGCGGCGAGTGCATGGCCTCCAGCCGGCGGGACCCGCGGACGTGCCGGGCGCCGCCGCGGTTCTCGTCGTTCAGGAGCACGATGAAGTCCGGGTGGGCGGCCAGATGGTCGAACGAGGCTTCGATCAGCTTCTTGATTGCCTGTTCGGGCGGCAATCCCTCCAGGTTGAGCTTGCGCTCCTGCTCCCGGATCTCCTCATAGACCCATTCGAGCACGGCGAGGTAGAGCGCGTCCTTGTCCCCGAAATAGTGATAGACGAGCTGCTTGTTGACGCCGGCTCTGGCCGCGATCTCGTCGACCCTGGCGCCGGCAAGTCCGTTCTGCGCGAATTCGCGCCGTGCCGCGGTTAGGAGCTTCCGTTGCGTGGCGACCGGATCGCGCCGCTGCGGCTTTGTGTCGTCGGATCGTCGCTTCAGCATTTTCAACCAAACAGTTGACAACTACACCTGTCCCCTGTTGCATTGGTAACGTCACAAACGAGGTGCGACAAGGCCGGGTTGCACACGAGGAGAGTAGCGATGAAGGGTTTGAGGCTTGCAGCCTTGGCGCTGGGGTTGGCTCCGGCCTTAGCGTTTGCGCCGGCCGCATCGGTTGCGCCGGCGCGCGCTGCCGAATCCGTCAATCTGATCCTGAACTGGACGCCGACGGCTGATCATTCACCGTTCTATTACGCCAAGGCGCAGGGCTGGTACGAGAAGGCCGGCATCGATCTCACGATCGAGACCGGCAAGGGCTCCGGCGTCTCAGCGCTGAAGGTCGGCTCCGGTGGCTCGCCGTTCGGCATCGCCGACCTCGCGACCATGCTGGTGGCCAAGAGCAAGGGCGCCGACGTGGTGGCGCTGATGAGCATCTACGCCAATACCGGGCAGACCTTCTATTGGCTGAAGAGCTACGGCGTGAACGGGGTGAAGGATTTCCCCGGCCACAAGATCGGCAATCCGCCGGGCGATGCCTCGCGCGTGATGTGGCCGGCTTTCGCCAAGGCGGCCGGGATCGCGCCTGACTCCGTCACTTTCGTCAATGTCGGCCCGACCGCGAAGATCGCGGCGCTGAAGAGCCACACGGTCGACATCATCAGCGACTTCTACAACGAGCACGATCTCAAGGCGATCGAGTTCGGCGCCGATCTCGGCTATGTCAACTGGAAGGACATCGGGCTCAATCCTTACGGCAATTCGCTGGTCGTCAATGGCGCATTCCTTCAGAAGAATCCGAAGCTGGTCGAGGAGTTCGTGCGGATCACGCAGAAGGCCTACGCTACCTGCGTCGCCGACGTTGCGCCCTGCCTGAAGGCGCTGCTGGACCAGGTCTCCGGGCTCGACCGCGAGAACCAGGAGCGGCAGTGGGAGCGCATCAAGTTCCTGATGACGGACGAGTTCACCACGACCAAGGCGCTCGGCTGGATCGACGCCGAGCGGATGAAGAAGGATTACGAGTTGGTGCACACCTATCTCGGGATGGAAAAGCCATTCGACGTGAACACGGCGTTTTCGACCAAGATGCTGGATACCAGCGTCAAGATGGACGCCAGCAAGGTGAAGAAGTAGCGGCTCGTCGTCTGCTTCGTCATGGCCGGGACAAGCCCGGCCATGACGAGCATTTGACGACTGGAGCTATGCTCTCATAATCCCTCTCCATAGCCGCGGCCGGATCGGCCGGGCGGGGAGGGACCAGACATGACCGAGACAATCGCAGGCGAAGCTCCCAAGGACGCTTCGCCCTCCGTGCTAGCGCAGCACGCGGCGATGCTGGATGCATTGCCATTCTCCGACACCGCCGATTTCGACGACGCTGCGCGCGGCTTCCTTGGCACCATCGAAAACGCGCATATCACCACTGCACAAGGCAGGGTGGTCTGGAGCCTTGAACCTTATCGCTTCCTGACCTCGGAAGACGCTCCGCCTACGGTCAATCCCAGCCTGTGGCGGCAGTCGCGATTGAACATGCATCACGGCCTGTTCGAGGTGGTGCCCGGGGTCTACCAGGTGCGCGGGCTCGATATCGCCAACATGACGCTGATCGAGGGCGATAGCGGCGTGATCGTGGTTGATACGCTGACCTCGATCGAGGGCGCGCGTGCTGCGATGGAGCTCTATTTCAGGCATCGTGGCAAGCGTCCGGTCATGGCCGTGATCTTCACCCACACCCACACCGATCATTGGGGTGGCGCCCGCGGGGTGCTCGACGATGAGACATTGTCGAGCGGGCGGGTGCCGATCATCGCGCCTGACATGTTCATGGAGCACGCCGTCTCCGAGAACATCATCGCCGGCCCGGCGATGCTGCGGCGCGCGCAATATCAGTTCGGGCCGTTCCTGGCGAAGGGGGCGCGCGGGCAGGTCGATTGCGGGCTCGGCAAGTCGATGGCGGCCGGATCGGTGGCGCTGCTGCGGCCGACCGATCTGATCATTGCGTCCGGCGACAGGCGCGTGATCGACGGCGTCGAGTTCGAATTCCAGATGGCGCCGAACAGCGAGGCGCCGGCGGAGATGCACTTCTACCTGCCGCGCTACAAGCTGCTGAACCTCGCGGAGAACTGCACCCACAATTTCCACAACCTGCTGCCGTTCCGCGGCGCCGACGTGCGCGATGCGCTGGCGTGGTCGAAATATCTCGGCGAAGCGCTCAAGATGTGGGGCGGCAAGGCGGAGGCGATGTGCGGTCAGCATCATTGGCCGGTGTGGGGGCGGAAGCGGATCGACACCATGATCCGGCAGCAGCGCGATCTCTACAAGTTCGCGCATGACCAGACCATCCGCCTGATGAACCATGGGCTGACCCCGAGCGAAATCGCGGAGACCATTCGCCTGCCGAAAAGCCTGGAAGGTGCCTGGCACGGGCGCGGCTATTACGGCCATATCAGGCACAATGTGAAGGCGATCTACCAGAAATATCTCGGCTGGTACGACGCCAACCCCGTCAATCTCGATCCGATGCCGCCGGTCGAGTCGGGCAGGAAATATGTCGAGTATATGGGCGGCGCGGATGCGATCCTGGAACGGGCGCGGAAAGATTTCGCCAACGGCGAATTCCGTTTCGTCGCGCAGGCGGTGAGCCATGTCGTGTTCGCCGAACCGGAGAATCAGGCGGCCCGCGCGCTGCTGGCCGATACGTTCGAGCAGCTCGGCTATGCCGCGGAAAGCGCGACCTGGCGCAACAGCTATCTGTTCGGCGCGCAGGAACTGCGGCAGGGCATGCCGAAGGCGCCGGCGCGGCCGGCGATGCCGCGCGAAACGCTCGCCGCGCTGCGCACCGAACAGCTCTGGGACGTGCTCGGCATTCGCCTCAACGGCCCCAAGGCCGAGGGCAAGCGCATCGTCTTGAACTGGAAGTTCACCGACACCAACGAGGCCTTCATCCTTAACCTGGAGAATTGCGCGCTGACCTATGTCGCCGGTGCGCAAGCTGGGGACGCCGATGCAAGTTTCACGCTGGTGCGCAGCACGCTCGATGAAGTCATTGCGAAGTTGACCACGTTTCCGGAAGCGGTCGGCAGCGGCAAGATCAGCGTCACCGGCGATGCAATGCGGCTCACTGAGCTGATGACGCTGATGGACGAGTTTCCGCGAATGTTCGAGATCGTCGAGCCGAATCGAACAGCGGTGAGTTGACTGGCGCGTAGGGTGGGCAAAGCGACGTCTTGCACCGTCGCTCGAACAAACGCGGGCGGAAGCGTGCCCACCATCACGGGCGGAGCGCGGAGAGGTGGGCACGGCGCTTGCGCGCCTTTGCCCACCCTACGGCACCTACGGCACGTTACTCCGCGCTTGCGACCAGCTTGATGCGCGGCTCGGCCGCTTCCATCAGGTCGCGATAGCAGTTGAGATAATCGAGCGCCATGCGGCGCGCGGTGAAGCGGGTCTCGAACCGCTTGCGGATCGTCTGCCGGCTCAGCGACGGAAGCCGGCCGACCGCGCCGACGGCGCTGGTCTCATCCTCGACGATGAAGCCGGTCAGGCCATCCTCGATGATTTCCGGCACCGAGCCGCGGTTGAAGGCGATGACCGGCGTGCCGCAGGCCATGGCCTCGATCATCA
This sequence comes from Bradyrhizobium sp. Arg237L, assembly GCF_029990105.1. Lineage (NCBI taxonomy): Bacteria > Pseudomonadati > Pseudomonadota > Alphaproteobacteria > Hyphomicrobiales > Nitrobacteraceae > Bradyrhizobium > Bradyrhizobium sp. Arg237L. Next base: position 18,981 of record NZ_JAQMIL010000010.1, read on the forward strand.
CCAGGCCAAACGGCTCCGGCCAGTCGATCGGCAGCAACAGCGCGATGGCGCCGCTGAGGAACTCCGGCTTCTCCCGGTCGCTGATTTCGCCGATGAAATCCACCAGCGGATTGTCCACGATCAGCGGACGGATCACCGCCTCGTAATATTCCTGGTCGGCGCGGTCGACCTTTGCCGCCATTTTCAAGGGGATGCCGCAGCGCATCGCGATCTTGATGGCACTGTCGACGCCCTTTTCCGGCGCGATGCGGCCGAGCACCGCCAGGTATGACGGATTGACCGCCTGCGGCGTCAGCAGGTTCTCCGGCAGGCCGTGATGGATCGTCCTCACCCAATTCGCCTGCGGCACCGGACGGCGCTGGGCGTTGGAGATCGAGATCACCGGCACCTCCGGGAACGTGTCGAACACCGGCTGGTGCTCGGGAAGGTCCAGCCGACCGTGCAGCGTGGTCACGAACGGCGTCGGCTGCCGCTGGAACAGCGACCACGGATAATAATCCAGATGGAAGTGAAGGAAGTCGAACTCCTCCTGATCGCATTTCTGTCGGACGCGCTCGAGCAGCACCATGTGCAGCGCGTTGGGATCGCGGACCGATCCGTCCAGGCGCAATGCTTTCGGCCAGGTCGCCTCCAGCTTGCCTGAGGTTTGCGAGTCCCCGCTGGCGAACAGGGTGACGTCGTGGCCTAGCGTGACCAGTTCTTCAGTCAGCCAGTGCACGACCCGTTCCGTCCCGCCATAGAGCTTCGGGGGAACAGCCTCCGTCAGTGGCGCAACCTGCGCGATGCGCATGCTTTCGTCTCCTCTGTGTGATGTGGGATAATCAAGCCCAACCCCATTTGTCCGGCACCGGCATGCCGTAACGGGAACGTTCCCGCACGTGCGAAGTTCCTTTGCTGTGCGGGTCGTTCTTTCTTCCTTCACAGTGTGGTCTTGCTGATGCCATCTGCCACGAACAAATTTTCGCAACTATCGGTGCTGCAGAATTGTTGCGCAGTGATGGCCTCGCCATACGAAACATCGATCGCTGTCCCTCACGGAATCGTGTGCGGGACGGTGCGCTAAGAAAATTCACCTTACTGCTCAACAGGTTTGCAGGCGCTCATGGACAATCTTTCAGGATACGCGCACCGCCCCTTTCCCTTTGTGCTGCGCTATCTGCGGCGGCGGCCCGCATCACACGCCGTAATATTGGGATGCGTTCTGGGTGCGGTTGCCTGCTCGGTAGGCACGCAGTACGGGGTGAAGAGCCTCGTCGACAGCCTGTCGGGCGGTCCGGCCAAGGCCAGTGGCGTATGGCTGGCATTCGTTCTGCTCATGTCGCTGATCGCGGCAGATAATTTTCTGTGGCGGATCGCAAGCTGGATCGCGAGCTACGCCTTCGTCGGCGTCACCGGCGACCTCCGGCGCGATATGTTCCGTCACCTCACCGGCCATGCGCCGAGCTATTTCACCGATCGCCTGCCGGGCATGCTGACCAGCCGGATCACCGCGACCTCGAACGCGGTCTATACGGTCGAGAACATGTTCGTCTGGAATGTGCTGCCGCCGTGCGTTGCGACCTTCGCGGCGATCGCGCTGATAGGGACCGTAAGCATGACGATGTCAGCGGTGCTGATCGTCATTGCGGGAACCATGGTGTTCGCGATGTTCCGGATGGCGGCCGCCGGCCGCCCCCTGCACGATGATTATGCCGACAAGGCGGCCGCCGTGGATGGTGAGATGGTTGACGTCATCAACAACATGCCGCTGGTGCGGGCGTTCTGCGGATTGAGCTTCGAGCACGCCCGGTTCGATGCGACCGTGAACCGGGAACTGACCGCCCGGGGCCGCAGCCTGCGCTACCTCGAAAAGCTGCGGCTCACCCATGCGGCGGTGACGGTGGTTCTGACCATCTGCATGCTGGCGTGGGCGGTCAACCTTTGGCAGCAGGGCGCCGCCACCACCGGCGACGTGGTGCTGGTCTGCACGCTGGGGATCTGCATCCTGAGCGCGACGCGCGATCTGGCCGTGGCGCTCGTCGATGCCACCCAGCATGTCGCCCGCCTGATGGAGGCGCTGGCGACGCTGCTGACCCCGCACGAATTGAAGGATCACCCGGAGGCGGAGCCGCTGATCAAGAGCGGGGCCGCGATCGCCTTCAACAACATCTCGTTCCAATACCCCGGCGGCATCCAGGTGTTCGACAAGTTCAACCTGCGTATCCAGGCCGGCCAACGGGTCGGGCTGGTCGGGCAATCCGGCGGCGGCAAATCGACGCTGTTCACGCTGCTGCAGCGCTTCTACGACGTGGAGCGCGGCAGCATCACCATCGACGGCCAGGATATTTCGCGGGTCACCCAGCAGAGCCTGCGCGAGGCGATCTCGGTGGTGCCGCAGGACATTTCGCTGTTCCACCGCTCGATCCTGGAAAACATCCGCTACGGACGGCCGAACGCCACCGACGACGAGGTGCTGCGCGCGGCGATCGCGGCGCGCTGCGACTTCATCGAGAATTTACCCGAGGGCATGGACACCATCGTCGGCGATCGCGGCATCAAGGTGTCAGGCGGCCAGCGCCAGCGCATCGCGATCGCCCGCGCGTTCCTGAAAGATGCGCCGATCCTTCTGCTCGATGAAGCGACCGCGGCGCTTGACAGCGAGTCCGAGGAGGCCATACGTGAAGCGCTGTCGCGCCTGATGCGCGGGCGCACCGTGGTTGCGATCGCCCATCGCCTGGCCACGCTGCGCAGCTTCGATCGCGTGGTCGTGCTACAGGGCGGCCGCATCGTCGAGGACGGGCCGCCCGATATCCTCGTGCAGGGCAGGGGGCCATACCGCGAACTGGTCGCGCGCGAAGTGGGCCGCCTCACCACCCAGGCTGCCTGATCCATAGTAGTTGCGTATAATCAGCGTCCATCGCAAACCCGAGAGAGAAGCGCTCGAGGTCTAAATGGCAGCGGAGATCGTTACGCAGATTTCGACCATGCGCGTCGTCGAACAAATCGCGGAATCGCCCTTCTACATCCCGATGACCGGTCCCGCCGCGAGGCCGCGGCGGTCGCTCAAGCACGACGACACGTTCATCGTGCTCGACAGTCATGGCGACATCGGCGCTTCCGCCGGCGGACCCGATGGCCTGTTCAACGCCGACACGCGCTATCTCGCGCGGCTGGAAATGGTGCTCGACGACGTGCAGCCGCTGTTGCTCGGCTCGAACCTGCGCGACGACAATTCGGCGCTGACCGTCGATCTCACCAATTCCGATGTCTATCGGGGCGGCCGGCTGATGCTGCAGAAGGACACGCTGCACATCGTGCGCTCGATCTTCCTGTGGCGCGGCACCGCCTATCAGCGCATCGGTCTGCAAAATCATGGCGATCGGCTCGCGAGCTTCGATCTCACCTTGCTGTTCGACAATGATTTCGCCGATCTGTTCGAAGTGCGCGGCGAGCGCCGGCCGCGGCGCGGCATCGGCTCGAGCAGGTTGCTCGGCCCGACCGACGTCGTGCTCGAATACGTCGGACTGGACGAACAGTCACGGATCACGGCGCTGCATTTCGATCCCAAGCCGACGCGGCTCGCGGTCAATGCCGCGACCTATCATTTCGAACTGGAGCCCAAAGCGGTCACCTCGCTGTTCATCGCGGTGTCCTGCAACAAGCCGATCATGCACAAGCCGGTGCCGTTCTTCCGCGGGCTGCTTGCCCATCGCCGCGAGATGCGGCGCTCGACGGCGGGTGCTGCCAGCATCGAGACCTCGAACAACATCTTCAACGAGGTGCTGTGCCAGGCGATGGCCGACCTCAACATGCTGATGACGGAGACGCCGCAGGGCCGCTATCCCTATGCCGGCATCCCCTGGTACTCCACGACTTTCGGCCGCGATGGATTGATCACCGCGTTGCAGATGCTGTGGATCGATCCGCGCATCGCGAAAGGCGTCTTGAAGCGGCTTGCGTTCTTCCAGGCCAAGAGCGTCGATCCGCTTTCCGATGCGGAGCCCGGAAAGATCCTGCATGAGATGCGCGGCGGCGAGATGGCGGCGCTGCGGGAGGTGCCGTTCGCGCAATATTACGGCAGCGTCGATTCGACGCCGCTGTTCGTGCTGCTGGCCGGCCATTATTTCGAGCGCACCGGCGACGAGGCGACGCTTGCGGAACTCTGGCCCTCGATAGAGGCGGCGCTGCAATGGATCGACGGCCCCGGCGATCCCGATGGCGATGGTTTCATCGAATATCAGCGTGCGACCGAGCAGGGCCTCGCCAACCAGGGCTGGAAGGATTCCTTTGACGCCATCTTCCATGCCGATGGCAGGCTGGCGGAGGGCTATATCGCGCTCTGCGAGGTGCAGGGCTATGTGTTCGCGGCCAAGCGGCTGCTGGCCAGGGTGGCGCGACGGCTCGGCTATGCCGATAGGGCGGAAAAGCTCGATAAGGAGGCCGAGACGCTGCGCCAGCGCTTCGAGGAAGCCTTCTGGTGCGAGGAACTCGGCACCTATGCGCTGGCGCTCGACGGCAAGAAGGAACCGTGCCGGGTGCGGACCTCGAATGCCGGCCAGCTCCTGTTCACCGGCATCGTGCGGGAAGACCGCGCGCGGCTGGTTGCAGCCGACCTGATGAGCCAGAGCTTCTTCTCGGGCTGGGGCATCCGCACGGTTGGCAGGAACGAGGTCCGTTACAATCCGATGTCCTATCACGACGGCTCGATCTGGCCGCACGACAATGCGCTGATCGCGCTCGGCTTTGCGCGCTACGGGCTGAAGCGCTCCGTGGCGCATCTGTTCAAGGGCCTGTTCGATGCCGCAAGCTACATGGATCTGCGGCGGCTGCCCGAATTGTTCTGTGGGTTCCAGCGCGAAAGGCGGCGCGGCCCGGTGCTCTATCCGGTAGCCTGCGCGCCACAGGCTTGGGCGAGCGCGACCCCATTCACGCTGCTGGAGGCGGCGCTGGGGCTCGAATTCGATGCCGTGCGCGGCGAGATCAGGCTGCGCGATCCGCGCTTGCCGGAATTCCTAAATGAGGCGATCCTGCGCGACCTGCAGCTCGGCGCCTCCAGCGTCGATCTGAGAGTCCGCCGCCATGATGGCGAAGTGTCGCTGGAAGTGTTGCGTACACGCGGTCAAATCCAGGTGTCGATCGTGCTGACGCATTAGAATGTCGGCCAGAATGTCTAGCTTTATTCCTGGATTGGAGGCCCCCGATGTGGGCGAGCATGGTGATGACAATTATTGCCGCGGCCTTTGCCGCTACTGTGGCCGCGCAAGCGGCCGATGATCCGGCGGCACCGCCGCCGGCCAAACCCCCGGCTGCGCAAAAGGAACCGGCGCCTCCACCCTCGGTGACGGTGATCGGCGCGAGGGATGCGCATGGCATCCTCGGGCGCGACGTGCGCAGCGCCGCCAATGAGAACATGGGACGGATCGTCGACGTGATCGTCGATCGCGAAGGCACCGTGCGCGCCGCCGTGATCGACTTCGGCGGCTTCCTCGGTGTCGGCAGCCGCAAGATCGTCGTCGACTGGAACGCACTGCATTTCGGCCAGGTCGCCAACAAGAGCGACAGCATCACGCTCGAACTGAACAAGGAGCAGGTGAGCGCGGCGCCGGAATACAAGGAGGACACGCCCCTCATCGTGCTCGGCGCTGCCGGCAGTTTGCGTCCATGGCAATATGACCATTAAAGTCGGAGATACATTGATCGCTCGTCCCTCCTCTTTAACGGACAGGATTGGCGGCGATCGCAGGCGGTCGACGGCGGACGATCACGGTGCGCCATTGGTTCCGGAGTTGCCGGCACCAGAGCCGTCGCGCCAGCCTTCATCCCAGAGCCAGCGCGGACTAGACTGGTTCATCTTCTTCCTGGCCGATGTGCAGACCGGGTTCGGCCCGTTCGTGGCGGTCTACCTGACCACGCAGAAATGGACCCAGGTCGAGATCGGCTTCGTGCTGTCGATCGGCGGCATCGTCGCCTTGCTGGGACAGATGCCGGGCGGCGCTATCGTTGACGCGGCGCGCTCCGAAAAAATGGTCGCCGGGGCCGCGGTCGCGACCATCGGCTGCGCCGCGCTGGCCTATGCGGTGTGGCCGATCTTCCCGGTCGTGGTGGCGGCGGCGACCCTGCACGCGCTCGCAAGCTGCGTGCTCGGCCCCGCGATCGCGGCGATCAGCCTCGGCCTGGTCGGGCCGTTCGCGATCGGCGAGCGGCTGGGGCGCAATGCCCGTTTCGCCTCGCTCGGCAACGGTTCGGCGGCAGCGCTGATGGGCGCCGCCGGTTACCTGATCTCGAGCCGTTCCGTGTTCCTGGTCACCTTCATCCTGGCGATACCGACCTTGATCGCGCTGTCGCGGATCCGCGAGAAGGAGATCGATATCGCGCAGGCCCATGGCGCCGTTGTCCGCGAGGTGCCCGACAAGAAAGCGACCAGCGTGTTCGCGCTGTGCAGCAAGCGGGCATTGCTGATCTTCGCCGTCAGCATGCTCCTGTTCCAGCTCGCGAACGCGGCGATGCTGCCGCTGATGGCGGGCGTGGTGACGATGCGATCCAGCCAGTGGGCGCCGGTGCTGATCGCGGCTTGCATCATTGTGCCGCAGGCGATCGTGGCGCTGGCCTCGCCTTCGGTCGGGCGCAAGGCGCAGGCCTGGGGCCGGCGGCCGCTGCTCCTGCTCGCCTTCGGCGCGCTCGTGATCCGCGGCGTGCTGTTTGCGACTGTGCACGATCCCTATCTGCTGGTGGCCGTGCAGATCTTCGACGGCATTACCGCGGCGGTGTTCAGCGTCATGGTGCCCCTGATCGTGGCCGACGTCGCCTTCGGCAGCGGGCATTTCAACCTGGCGCAGGGCATCATCGGCACCGCGGTCGGGATCGGCGCATCGCTGAGCACAGTGCTCGCCGGCTATGTCAGCGACAAGTTCGGCAGCAATGTCGCTTTCCTGGGGCTCGCGGGCATCGCCTCGCTCGGCCTCCTGATGATCCTGTTGATCATGCCCGAGACGCGACGAACCGCGCCGACGTGACTCGCGTAGCCCGGGTGGAGCGCAGCGAAACCCGGGACCGCTGGCGGAATAGGATGCAGGGGCTCCCGGGTTGCGCTGCGCTCCACCCGGGCTACGAGATGGGCTGCGGCAGTGCCAGCTTGCGATAGAGCGCGCCGTAGAGGGCGGCCGAGATGCTCCAGCTAAAGCTCCGCGCCATGGCGCTGCGGCGCATGGCGTCGAGCCGTTCCTTGGCGACGAACGCCTCGAACGCCCGGCGCACGCCGCCGAGGAAGGATTCCGGCGACGGCTGCGGGAACAGAAATCCGGTCTCGCCGTCCTTGATGGTCTCGGCCAGCCCGCCGGTCTGGTGGCCGATCGGCAGTGAGCCGAAGCGCTGCGCATACATCTGGCTCAGGCCGCAGGGCTCGAAGCGTGACGGCATCAGCGTGAAATCGCTGCCGGCAAAGATCCTTCGTGCCTGGGCGTCGTTGAAGCCGATCGCGACCCCGATGGCGTCCGGCCGCCGCCGGTGCGCTTCCACCAGCGCCTGCTCGATTCCCGGCTCGCCGGAGCCGGTGACGACGATCTGCCCGCCGGCCGCGACGATCTCGTCGGCCGCCGACAGCACGAGGTCGACGCCCTTCTGGTGGACCAGCCGGGCGACCAGGCCGAACATCGGTCCGCGGGAGACCGCGAGGCCGAACTGCTTGCGGACGTAATCCGCATTGGCCTGCTTGCCGGCCCAGTCGCCGGCGCCGAACTGCTGCGCAAGCTTGGCGTCGAAGCGCGGGTCCCAGCTCTCGTCGATGCCGTTGAGGATTCCGGTGAGCTGCGCGGCATTGGAGCGGATGCGGAGCAGGCCCTCGAGCCCGCAGCCGAGCTCGGCCGTCGTGATCTCCCTGGCATAGGTCGCGCTGACGGTCGTCAGGTGCGAGGCATAGACGATGCCGCCCTTGAGGAAGGACAGCTTGTCGTAGAATTCGAGCCCGTCGATATGGAAGGAATTTTCCGGCGCGCCAATCCGCCGCAACGAATCCTTCGGGAAGAGTCCCTGATAGGCGAGGTTGTGGATGGTCAGGATCGAGGGGATGCGCGCGCCGCGCCAGGCCAGATAGGCCGGCGCCAGCGCGGCCTGCCAGTCATTGGCGTGGACGAGGTCGGCTGCCCAATTCTTGTCCAGACTGCCTGCGGCGAGTTCTGCCGCGGCGGACGCGAAGCGCCCGAAGCGGATGTCGTTGTCCGGCCAGTCGCATCCACTCTCGTCGCCGTAAGGGTTGCCTGGACGGTCATAGAGCTGTGGGCACAGCACGACGTAGACCGGCATGCCGTCGCGGGTCGCGGCGCGGCCGATCGTGCATGCGGGCATCTCCGCAAGCGGCGCGCATTCGCCAACGATTTCAATATGAGTGAGCTGCTCGATCACGTCCCGATAGCCGGGGAGCATGATCCGGACATCGTTCAGGGGACGCAGGGCTCGGGGAAGGGCGGCAGAAACAGCGGCAAGGCCGCCGACGCGGACGAAATCGTCCATTTCAGTGGTGATGAATAAGACCCTCAAAAAAAGCGCCTCGCTCCAACCTGTAAACGACTATGCAAAAATGGGTCCAGTTTTCCTTTGACGAAAATCAAAGGGCCCGCCCAGTCCGGTCTGGATCAGACGCTTCCCTGTAGAAGCCGCTCCACCTTCTTGTTTGAGCATGATCCTTTCGGAAAACCGGTTTCCACTTTTCCGGATCAGGCTCTAGGTTGACGCCGCGCCGACAAGAGGTGCGGCCGAGGGAGCTTTGCGAATGACGATAGTCGAGAACGATGAGGGCTATTTGACAAAGAGCCTGGACGGCCTTCGTGTGCTTGATTTTTCGACTACGATCGCCGGCCCTCATTGCACGCGCATGCTTGCCGACCTCGGAGCGGACGTCATCAAGATCGAGCCTGCCGAAGGCGAGATGATGCGTACCCGCCCACCGGTGCGTAAGCTTTGCTCGACTGCGTTCGGCCAGCTCAATGTCGGCAAGAAGAGCCTGACGCTCGACCTGAAGTCGGCGGAAGGGGCGGAGGTGGTACGCCGGCTCGTCGCGACCGCCGACATCCTGGTCGAGAATTTCCGCCCGGGCGTGATGCAGCGCTTGAGGCTCGATTATGCCAGCCTGCGCGGGCTCAACCCGCGGCTGATCTATTGCTCGATCTCCGGCTATGGCCAGACCGGGCCGTCTGCCGGCTTGCCGGCCTATGCTCCGGTCATCCATGCCGCCTCCGGCTACGACATGGCGCATCTCGCCTACCAGGCCGGGCGGAGCAGGCCCGACTATTGCGGCATCTACATTGCCGACGTGCTGAGCGGCGTCTATGCGTTCGGTGCGATCGGAGCGGCGCTGCATCAGCGGCACCGCAGCGGGGAGGGCCAGCACATCGACGTCTCCATGCTCGAAGCGATGCTGAGCCTGACCTTGAACGAGGTGCAGTGGGCGCAGTTCAAGGTGCAGCCGACGGCGCGGCCGATGTTCGGCCCAGTCGAAACCTCCGACGGCTACGTGATGGTCGCGATCGCCAGCGAGAAGACGTTTCAGAGCCTGATGCAGGTGATCGGCCGTTCCGAATGGGTGAGCGACCCGCGCTTCGCCAGATATTCCGACCGCCGGGAAAATTGGGCGGCCTTGATGGATGGCGTCGAGGATTGGTCGCGCCGCGTGACGACGGAACAATGTCTCGCCGCGCTGAATGAGGAGGGCGTGCCCTCATCCGCCTATCGCACGGTTGAGCAAGCGCTGGCCGATCCGCAGCTCGCGCATCGCGGCGCTCTGGCCGAGGTCGAGGACGGCGGCGGGACCTTCAAGGTGGTCAATCTGCCGTTCCGGATGTCCGGTGCGAAGGTTGCAGCCGTAAAGCGAGTCTCGACACTCGGCGAGCACACCCGCGCCTATCTCAAGGAGGCGGGCCTGTCTGACGCGGAGATTGCCGCATTCGCTGGCTAACAGCCGGCAAGGCTGATCGTCGCCCGCCGCGGTTTGTCTCGCGTCGGCAGACGTGGCAATGTTGCCGCAACAACAAAGAATGTTGGGAGAATAGAGATGAAAAGTTTCCAGGTTGCCGAGTTCAACGCCCCCTTGAAGGAAGTCGACCAGCCGACGCCGGAGCCGACCGGAACGCAGGTGCTGATCAAGGTGAAGGCGGCCGGCATCTGCCACAGCGATCTGCATATCTGGGAAGGCGGCTACGATCTCGGCCACGGGCGCAAGCCGCTGTCGCTGAAGGATCGCGGCGTCTTGCTGCCGCGCACGATGGGGCACGAGACCGTCGGCGAGGTGGTGGCGTTCGGGCCGGACGTGAAGCCGGGCGACAGCGGCGGCCTCAAGGCCGGCGACGTCGCGCTGGTCTATCCCTGGCTCGGCTGCGGCAAATGCCCGACCTGCCTGGCCGGCGACGAGAATATGTGCGCGGTCAAGCCGAACTCGCTCGGCGTCTATTGCGATGGCGGCTATGCCGATCACATGCTGGTGCCGCATCCAAAGTACCTGCTGACCCTCAAGGGGCTCGATCCCGTCACCGCCGCGCCCTATGCCTGCTCGGGCGTGACCACCTACAGCGCGCTGAAGAAGGTCGAGTTCGCCTTCGATTCGCCGATCGTGATCATCGGCGCCGGCGGTCTCGGTCTGATGGCGCTGTCGCTCCTGAAGGCGATGGGCGGCAAGGGGGCTGTTGTCGTCGACATCGACGCGCGCAAGCGCGAGGCGGCGGAAGCGGCCGGCGCGCTCGGCACCGTTGACGGCAAGGCGCCCGATGCGCTGGAGCAATTGGCGAAGAAGGCGGGCGGGCCGATCCGCGCGGTGATCGATCTGGTCGGCAACGCCCAGACCACGCAGCTCGGCTTCGACTGCCTGGCCAAGGGCGGCAAGCTCGTGATCGTCGGCCTGTTCGGCGGTGGCGCGACCTTCGCGCTGCCGCTGATCCCGATCAAGGCGATCACGATCCAGGGCAGCTATGTCGGCAACCTCCGCGAGACGCAGGAACTGCTCGACCTGGTCCGGACCAAGAAGATCGCGCCGATCCCGGTAACGACCGTTCCGCTCGCCAAGGCCTATGATTCCCTGCTCGAATTGCAGAAGGGCAAGCTGGTCGGCCGCGCCGTGCTGACGCCTTAGGCCGCCACGGTACTCCGCCGTCATGCCCGGGCTTGCCCGTCTTCGCTATCGCTTCGCCGGACTGACATTAGAGTGCCCGGCGAAGCCTCGGCGTAGCCGGGTCCCGGGCATCCACGTCTTACTGTCAATCAGCGGGAAGAGCGTGGATGGTCGGGACAGGCCCGGCCATGACGAGTCCAAAACTTCCATTGTCTCGAATGGAAAATCCCATGTCCGCAAACAACGCGCTCCACATTGCCGTGCTCGGCGGCGACGGCATCGGTCCGGAGGTAATGGCGCCGGCACTCGAGGTGTTGCGCAAGATCGAAGCGACGACGGAGCTCAGGTTCCGCTTCACTGAGTCGCCCGCGGGCGCCAACCATTATAGAGAGACCGGCACCTCGATGCCGGAATCGACGGTCCGGCTATGCGAGCAGGCGGATGCGATCCTGTTAGGGGCCTGCGGCCTGCCGTCGGTGCGCTACCCTGATAACACCGAGATCGCGCCGCAGATCGAGTTGCGCTTCCATTTCGATCTCTATGCCGGCGTGCGGCCGGCGCGGCTGATCCCGGGCGTGCCAAGCCCGATCGTCGGCGCCGAGCAGCGCGGCATCGATTTCGTCGTGATCAGGGAATCGACCGAAGGCCTGTTCGCCTCGATGGGCAAGGGTGTCGTCACCGAGGACGAGGCGCGCGAGACCATGCTGATCACGCGCAGGACCTCCGAGCGCCTGTTCGAGTTCTCGTTCCGCCTCGCCGAACGCCGCAAGGCACGCGGCCGCGTTGGCGGCGGGCTGACCTGCGTCGACAAGGCGAACGTGTTCAAGGCTTTTGCGTTCTTCCGCGGGATCTTCGACGAGACGGCAAAGCGGCATCCGGACGTCAGGGCCGACCACCTCTATATCGATGCCTGTGCGGCGTTGCTGGTGAAGCGTCCGTGGGATTTCGACGTCATGGTGACGGAGAACATGTTCGGCGACATCCTCTCCGACCTTGCTGCCGGACTGATCGGCGGCATGGGCATGGCGCCGTCAGCCGACATCGGTGACCGCTACGCGGTGTTTCAGCCCTGCCACGGCACCGCACCCGATATCATGGGGCAGGGCAAGGCCAATCCGACCGCCATGATCCTCTCGGTTGCGATGATGCTGGACTGGCTCGCCGACAAGCACGGGCTTGAGAGTGCGGCGGAAGCCGGTGAGCGGATCGAGCGCGCAGTCGACAAGGCCTATGCCGGCGGCATCAAGCCGACCGAATTCGGCGGCAGCAACGGCACCGCCGACATCGCCAAGGTAGTGCTGGCGCTGTTGTAGGTCGAACGCGCCAGCCGCCCCAGGGACGCGGTCACGTCGCCGGCGATCGCGCGACCAATTGTCGCTCCCGGCATCGCTGCTGGAACGAATGCGCGGCTGCGCATCGCATTGAGAGCCGCGATGTCAAAAGCAAAAAGCGCCGCCATCTCGATGGCAGCGCTTCAGCAAAGCCTCGATCCGAACCAACGCATAGCCCGGTGCAGCGTTTTGCCACGGTTCGACGCGCTTGCGCGGATCGATGCGGTCCGCGCCACGAAACGGAGAAGGGCCGACGGCTCAGCCTTCGTTCGCGGCGATCGATTCCATCAAGGACACCAGTTGACGTTGAACCGTCTGGTCCTTGATCTTGCTGTAGGCTCGCAGCAACCTCAGGCTGAAAGCACTGTCCAGGAAAAGGAGGCTTTCGACCTCGCGCGACTTGTTGTCGCCGTCGTAGAAGAATGTGACAGGCACGTCGAGCGCGGAAGCGATCTGCTGAAGGCGAGCAGCGCCGACGCGGTTCACGCCCTTCTCGTACTTCTGGACCTGCTGGAAGCTGACGCCGAGCTTTTCGCCCAGCTCCGCTTGCGAGATCTTTTGCTCCACACGCCGCAGGCGAATCCGCTTGCCCAACTCAATGTCGGGCTTGCCGGCACTGCGTTGCTTCATCTTCTTTGCTGCTGATCTGTTCATTCTGGTTACCCGTCCTTCAAATCGGGAGGCCCTGCGCAGATTGGTCAGGGATTCGTCCATACTTCCGCGTTAACTTTGTCCGGATCGTGAGTTCGTTCGCGAACAACGGTACTCCAAGCAGACTGTCGAATGGTAGCCAAACGCCACGCGCTTTGGAAGTATCCGGATACCGGCGCCGTCAGACTACCTAAAGTCGTCAACGCCCGGGATAACTTGCGATATCCCGCCACGTACATTTGGCAAAATATTGGACAAACCACAACTACTACGGGTTGGATCGACACAGATTTTGAACGCATGCTTACTACCTCGCCTCTGCATACGTAATCCTACACCCCGTACTTGTACGGGACCTGAACGGCTCGGATTTCGCCGAAAAATGACAGCGGACGTAGCCGCGTGGCGCATCCCTCCCGCGCGTTACGCGCATTAGAAGGAAAACAGAGGACCAATCACCCGCTGGACAATTTCGCAAAATTTCTGGATCATCTGCTCATTCACGCGCCCGACCACCCGCAGGCTTTTGTGGAGAGGCTCATGAAGCGAAGAAATGAAACGCCGCGAATCTATCTCGCAAGTTCGGGAGCGGAAGAAATGCCGGTTGCCCATACCGAAGAACGGTTGCTCTCGCTGCTTGCGACGCTTGAGGAGTGCAGGGACTTCCTCACGGACAAGGCAAGTCCGGAAACGGCGCGTTTGCTGTCGCTGGCAATCCTCGAACTCAGGATGGAACTGCATCAGGTGACCGACGCCGAGCTCAAGGCGCTGTGCGATCTGATGACTCCGGAGGAGCGGCGGCCGCAGGAAGTAAGGTCGGTCTCGGGCAGGCCGCTGCCGCCGTATCTGAAACTAGTCAAATAGCGCCCGTTAGCGCGTAGCCCGGATGGAGCGAAGCGCAATCCGGGACCTGGCCAGACGAATCGTGTGGTCCCCCGGATTACGCTGCGCTCCATCCGGGCTACGATTCTCTAGCCCGCCGTCACGTCGACCAGTTCGGCGCCGTCGAGGACGCGCGTGGCCTTCTCGCGGTCGAGATCGCCTTCCCACGCCGCCACCACGACCGTCGCAACGCAGTTGCCGATCAGGTTGCCGACGGCGCGGGCCATGCCGATGAACCAGTCGACCGACAGCACCAGCACGAGGCCGATGGCGGGAATGGTCGGCACCGCGTTCAGCGTCGCCGCCAGGATCACGATCGCCGAGCCCGGCACGCCGTGTGCACCCTTCGAGGTGATCAGGGAGACGCCGAGCACCAGCAACAGATCGCCGAACGACAGCGGCGTGTTGGTCGCCTGTGCGATGAACACCACAGCCAGCGTGAGGTAGATCGAAAAGGCGTCGAGATTGAACGAATAGCCGGTCGGGATCACGAGCCCGACGACGGAGTCCTTGACGCCCAACCGCTCCAGCTTGCGCATGATCTGCGGCAGTACCGCGTCGGAAGAGGCGGTCGCAAGCACGATGGTCAATTCCTCGCGCAGGTAGCTCAGGAATTTGAGGATGTTGATGCCGGCCAGGGCCATGACGCCGCCAAGCACGCCGAACACGAAGATCGCGACCGAGACGTAGAACAGCGCGACCAGCGAGACCAGTTGCTTGAGCGAGCCTACGCCGTATTTGCCGACCGTATAGGCCACCGCGCCGAGCACGCCGAGCGGGGCGGCGCGCACGATCAGCCCCATCGCGCGGAACAGCACCGCCGACACCGCGTCGATCATGGACGTGACCTTCTCGCCCTTTTCGCCGCCAACCAGCGCCAGGCTGACGCCGAAGATCACCGCGAAGAACAAGACCTGCAGCACATCGTTGCGCGACAGCGCATCGAAGGAGGTGGTCGGAATGATGTTCAGGAGGAAAGCGCCGATGCCGCCGCCTTGCAGCTTGTGGGCGTTGTCGGCATAGGTGTTGAGCGCCTTGGCATCGAGCGTTGAGGTGTCGATGTTCATGCCATGGCCGGGCCCGAACAGATAGGCGAGCAGGAGGCCAACGACCAGCGCGATCGTCGTCATCACCTCGAAATAGATCAGCGCCTTGACGCCGACGCGACCGACCTTCTTGAGATCGCCGGCGCCGGCAATGCCGTGCACGACCACGCAGAACACGATCGGCGCCACGATCATCGAGATCAATTTGAGGAATGCGTCGCTGAAGATCTTCAGCCCGATCGCGAAGTCAGGGGCGATCACGCCGAGCGCGATACCGAGCAGCAGCGCGGCAAGCACCTGGACGAAAAGGGATGTGTAGAGCGGCTTGCGAGCTTCGGCGGCGGCCGTTGCTGTCATGGTCGACATGGCGTGTTCCCCATAGGTTTCGTCCAGTCGTAGCAACTTGCGTGCCAAAAGGTCGCAGGAGATCGCCGTCTGCCGTGCAGCGCGCGGCTCGAATGGGCGTTCGATCCCTGCCTTGAAATCAGCTTCCATCGCTCCATTCTTTTGCATACGCTTCGAGATCGCTGCCGCTTCGTCGGCGGCACCCACGACCCCGGTTAACAGGGGCGGGGCATCACAGGGAGGGAGACGATGAAGCGAAGATCCGTGCTCGCCGGGCTTGGCGCTACGGCTGTTGTCTGCACATTCGGCGCGCCGTCAATTCTCAGAGGCCAAACGCCTGTCTCGCTGAATGGCGCAGTGCAGTTCAACGACGATCACGCGTTCACCAAGGCGCTGGTGCGATTCCAGGAGCTGGTGCAGAAATACTACGGCAAGCCGGTCAATTTCACGCTGCACAAGAACTCGTCGCTGGGTCTCGAAAAGCAGTATTTCGAATATATGTCGCAGGGCAAGGCCGTCGACTATGCGATCGTCTCGCCGGCCCACATGTCGACCTTCGCCAAAGCCGCGCCCTTCATCGATGCTCCCTTCGTGTTCAAGGGCATCGAGCACATGAACAAGGTCGTTGAACAGAATATCCTGGCGCCGATCGCCGATGAAGTGGCGAAGAAGGCCGAGGTCGTTCTCGTCGGCTACGCAGGCGGCGGCGTCCGCAACATCTTCGCCAACAAGCCGCTGAGGACGCTTGCCGACATCAAGGGTCTCAAAATCCGCGTGCAGGGCGCGCCGATATGGTCGAAGACGTTCGCTGCCGCCGGCATGAGCCCGACCGTGATCGCCTATAACGAGGTCTACAACGCGATCCAGAATGGCGTGATCGCGGCCGGTGAGAACGAGGCGGCAGGGGTCGAGGCGATGAAGTTCTACGAAGTCGCGCCGCACCTCAGCCTGACGCAGCACGCCGTGTCGATCCGGCCGATCTGCTTCTCGGTGAAGACGCTCAAGACCCTGCCCAAGGAGCTGCAGGACGCGATCTTCAAGGCCGGCAAGGAGGCCGGTGATTTCGGCCGGCAGCTCGAATCGAGCGAAGAAGTCGTCAAGCTCGATGCGTTGGAGAAGGCAGGCAAGCTCAAGCGCGTCCCGTTCGAGGAGCGCGACGCCATGAAGAAGCTCGCTGATCCCGTGATGGCCACCTACGCGAAGGAAATCGGCGCCGAAGGCATCTTTGAAAAGATCAACGTCGCGTAAGCCGGCAAGCCATTGAATGAGATGTCGGGGCGAGCCTTGTTGCTTGCCGCGGGGACGACTGAGAGCGCGGGGGCCAATGACCGAAATGCCGCTGACAACCAGGCCAAGTTTGTGGCGTCGCGTCACAGCCGGCTACGCGAAACTCCTGGAAATCCTGCTGGCGGCGTGCGTCGGCATCCTGGTCGTCCCCGTCACGCTGCAGGTGATCTCGCGCTACACCCCCTTCATCCCGTCCTACATCTGGACCGAGGAGATGGCGCGGTTCCTGTTCATCTGGACGATCATGATCGGCGCGATGGTCGGTGTCAGGGAGGCGCTGCATTTCGAGGTCGACGTGTGGCCGGACCTCTCGCGGCGGGCCGAGGCCGCGGTGCGGATCCTTGCGCGTCTTGGCATCTTGGGGCTGGCGCTGGTGTTTGTATGGGCGGGACTCGAGTTCACGCAGTTTGCCTGGAACAGGACATCGGAATTGGCGGAGTTGCCGCTCTGGCTCATTCACGTTGCCTGGCCGGTGGCGGGCGTCACCTGGATCGTGTTCGCCGGCGAGCAGATCATCGATGAAGCGCGCATCCTGTTTGGAGCTGCGCAATGAGCGGAAACATCCTTTCCGCCAGACAGGCCGCTCTGATCTTGTTTGGCTGCTTCGTCGCGCTATTGATCGTCCGTGTGCCGGTCGCTTTCGCGCTCGGCCTTGCATGCCTGCCCATCCTTCTGGTCGAACCACATCTGTCGGCGATGACGCTGGCCCAGGAAACCTTCAACGCCTACAATTCATTCATCCTGCTCGCGGTGCCGTTTTTCCTCTTGACCGCGAACCTGATGAGCATCGGCGGCATCACGGATCGGCTGGTTGCGCTGTCCCGCTCGATGGTCGGGCATTGGCCGGGATCGCTGGCGCAGATCAACGTCGTGCTCTCGGTGTTCTTTGCCGGTATCTCGGGTTCTTCGACCGCGGATGCGGCGAGCCAGTCGAAAATCTTCATCGATGCCCAGACCAAGGAGGGGTACGACCTCTCCTTCTCGATTGCGATTACAGCGGTCTCGGCGGTGCTTGCCGTCATCATCCCGCCCTCGATCCTGATGATCGTGTGGGGCGGGCTGATCTCCACCTCGATCGCCGCCATGTATCTGGCGGGCATCGTGCCCGGACTATTGATCGCGGGCGCGCAAATGCTGACCGTGCATGTCTATGCGGTGCGCCGCGGCTATCCGACCTATCCGAAGGACGGCTGGGTGGATTTCGGACGCGCTGTCTGGCGGTCGTTGCCAGCATTGACGACGCCGTTCATCATCGTCGGCGGCATTCTGCTCGGCTGGTTCACGGCAACCGAGTCCGCTTGCGTCGCAGTGCTCTATTCCATGGCGCTGTCGACGTTCTTCTACCGCGAGACTGGCCGGCGGGAACTGTACAAGGCACTGCTCGATACCGGGCGTCTGGCCGCGGTCGCGCTGTTTTGCGTCGGCACCGCCAGCGCATTCGGCTGGCTGCTGGCCTATTACAGGATTCCACAGGAACTGCTGGCCAACGTCTCGACCTGGGGCATGGGGCCGATTGCGGCTGGCTTCTTCATCTCCTTCTGCTTCCTTGTCGTGGGCTGTTTCCTTGACGCGATTCCGGCAATCGTGATCGTCGGCACCGTCCTGGAGCCCCTGGCAAGATCGGTCGATCTGCATCCGGTGCAGTTTGCGATCATCTCGATCGTCTCGCTGGCGTTCGGGCTGGTGACGCCGCCATATGGATTATGCCTGATGATTGCCTGCGCCGTTGCCGGCGTACGGCTGCGCTATGCTCTGAAGGATACTGCGATCATGCTGGTGCCGATGCTGATCGTGCTGGCGTCGCTCATCATCTGGCCGAGCGTGTCGCTGTTTCTGCCGCGCCTGATCGTTCCGGAGATGCTGAAATAGCTTTGAGCCATTCCGCGGCGCCGAAAATCTGCGCCGCGGAATCTTTGGGCGTCAAAGATTGCTGTCGGTGATCGCGGCGTAGACCATGGTGCGCAGCTCGCGCCGGAGCGGGTAGGCGCTGGAGGGAAGCACCTGGGTCATGAAGATCGCGATCAATTCCTCCGCCGGGTCGATCCAGAACGACGTGGTTGCGGCGCCGCCCCAATTGTATTCGCCGGGGCTGCCGGCGAGCAGCGTCTGCGCCGGGTTCATGGTCACGGCAAAGCCCAGACCGAAGCCGATGCCGTTATAGGCCGCCTCCGAGAACAGCGAGCGCGACAGTGCCGGCAGGTCGACGCCGCCGGGCAGGTGGTTCGATGTCATCAGCTTCAACGTCTTCGGCCCGATCAGCCGCACGCCGCCGACCTCGCCGCCATTGAGCAGCGCGCGGCAGAAGGTGAGATAGTCGGCGGCTGTCGAGCACAATCCGCCGCCGCCGGAAATCAGCGAAGGCGGCGACAGGAACGAACTGGTGGCCGGGTCATCCTGCAGCGTCAGCCCGCCCTTGCGCTCGGCGGCGTGGAACGTCATGCCGCCTTGTGGGTCGGCGGAATAGCAGGCCGCCAGGCGATGAGCCTTGTCTGCGGGCACGAAGAAATCGGTATCGTTCATGCCCAGTGGGTTGAAGATGCGCTCCTTCAGGAACTGCTCGAACGGGATGCCGCTGATCTTGCCGACGAGATAGCCGATCACGTCGGTGGCAACTGAATAATTCCAGGCCTCGCCAGGCGAGAATTCCAGCGGGATCTTGGCGAGATCATCGATCATGGTGTCGAGCGTGCCGGCCTTGACGACTTCGCCGATCTTGTTCTCGCGATAGGCTGCATCGACATTGGAGCGCTGCTGGAAGCCGTAGGTGAGCCCCGAGGTGTGCCGCAAGAGGTCGACGATCAGCATCGGCCGCGACGGCGGCTTGGTCAGGAACGCTGGCGCGGTGCCGGCCTGGAACACGCCGAGGTTCTTCCATTCCGGGATATATTTGTGGACGGGCTCGTCGAGCGCGACGAGGCCTTGCTCGACCAGCATCATGAAGGCGACCGAGGTGATCGGCTTGGTCATGGAATAGATGCGGAAGATGGTGTCGTCCTTGACCGGCACCTTGCGCTCGACATCGGCAAAGCCCTGCACGGTCGAATGCACGATCTTGCCGCGGCGATAGATCAGGAGCTGGGTGCCCGGAAACCGCCCGGCCTCGATGTAGCGCCGCTTCAGATGGTCCTCGAGGCGATCGAGCGCCGCTTGCGACATGCCGGCGGATTCGGGGAAAGCGGGGGTGGGGGCTAGCATCGCTCTTCTCCGGTTGTGAGGCAGGCCTTGATAGCCGAAAAGTGTCCTGTGTTCCAATCACCTGGCGCTTACGCCGCCGTGGGCCGTCGTGTAGGCTGAAGCCAGGCGATACCGATTTCGCAGGGATGGAAGCAATGCCGCAATTCAACGACACTGAGCTGACTGCCGCCGTCATCCAGAGTTTCGAGGAAACGCCGAATCCGCGGGCAAAATTCCTGCTTCAGGAATTGGTGAAGTCGCTGCACGACTATGTCCGCCGCACCGACCTCACCTTCGCGGAGTGGGAATATGCGATCGATTTCCTGACCCGCACCGGTCACAAATGCACCGATATCCGCCAGGAGTTCATCCTGCTCTCCGACGTGCTCGGCGTCTCCATGCTGGTCGATGCCGTCAACCACCGCGACCGCGACGGCGCCACCGAGACCACGGTGCTCGGTCCGTTCTATGTCGGCGAGCACAAGGTGGCGCCTGATGGCACCGACATCTCGGCGCTGCTGCCGGGCGAGCGGCTATACGTGCAGGCGCGCGTCACTGATCTCGACGGCAAGCCGGTCGCGGGCGCGCCTGTTGACGTCTGGCATGCCGATGACGATGGCTTCTACGATTCACAGAAGCCGAGCTATGCGACGCAGGGTCCGTCGTCGCGGGCGCGCTTCATCACCGGCGATGACGGCCGTTTCCATTTCCGCACTATTCTGCCCTGCAGCTATCCGATCCCGACCGACGGCCCGGTCGGCGAGATGATCATGCAGACGCGGCGTCATCCGATGCGTCCTGCACACATCCATTTCCTGGTCGCGGCGAAGGGCTATGAGCCGCTGATCACCCACGTCTTCATGGAGGGCGACAAATATCTCGACTCCGACGTGGTGTTCGGCGTCAAGGACGAACTGGTCGCGAAGATCGAGAAGCGCACCGATCCTGTGATGCCCGACGGCACGAAAACGAGCGAGCCGTGGCACCTGATGACCTACGACTTCCGCATCAAGCCCGGCGAGGGAACGCCGCCGGCGCCGCTCGGCGTGAAGGCGGAAAAGGTTGGCGAAGAGGCGTAGGGCACGCGCAGCCCG
Source organism: Bradyrhizobium sp. Arg237L (assembly GCF_029990105.1). Classification (NCBI taxonomy): domain Bacteria; kingdom Pseudomonadati; phylum Pseudomonadota; class Alphaproteobacteria; order Hyphomicrobiales; family Nitrobacteraceae; genus Bradyrhizobium; species Bradyrhizobium sp. Arg237L. Next base: position 39,862 of record NZ_JAQMIL010000010.1, read on the forward strand.
GGTAGAGCGCCAGCGTAACCCGGGGTCGCTCGTAACCACGCGCGCAGATGTCCCGGGTTGCGCTGCGCTCCACCCGGGCTACGGGTCCGAACATGATCTGCTCAAATTTTGTGCGGCGCACAAGGATTGAGCGAATCGCAAATTTTGGCGGCGGAACCGGACGAGCCGCGCCGTCCTGCGCGACCCCCAACCCGTTACATTCCTTAGAATTTTTCCAACGTCGCGGCTTGGCACGAAGCTTGAATGGCTATGTTGCGACGCCATTGAAGCCGTCCCTCGAAACCAATCATCCGAATTGTGACACCGCCAGACTGGGGCCTCCCCAGCACGCGACCCCGTGCGCTTTAGCGCGGCGCCACAAGCGGACGGGCATTCAGACGCAAAGGACATTTGCACGCATGACGAAGCCGACCAAAGAGACCTCCCGCTATGGCGTCAGCCGCCGCCAGCTTCTGAAGGCGGCAAGCGGAGCGGCCGCATTGCTCGCCGCGGCGAAACTGAATTTACCGGCCGGCGCATTCGCGCAAGGCGCGGGCCCCGAGGTGAAGGGCGCCAAGCTCGGCTTCATCGCGCTCAGCGACGCCGGCCCGCTGTTCGTCGCCAAGGATAAGGGCATCTTCGCCAAATACGGCATGCCCGATGTCGACGTGCAGAAGCAGGCCTCATGGGGCACGACGCGCGACAATCTCGTGCTCGGCTCGGAAGGCAACGGCATCGACGGCGCACATATCCTCACGCCGATGCCTTACCTGATCTCCGCCGGCAAGGTGACGCAGAACAACCAGCCGACGCCGATGTACATCCTGGCGCGGCTCAACCTCGACAGTCAGTGCATCTCGGTCGCCGGCGAATATGCCGATCTCAAACTCGGCGTCGACGCCACGCCGTTCAAGGCGGCACTGGAAAAGAAGAAGGCCTCCGGCAAGGCCGTGAAGGCGGCCATGACCTTCCCAGGCGGCACCCATGATCTCTGGATCCGCTATTGGCTCGCCGCCGGCGGCATCGATCCCGACAAGGACATCGAGACCATCGTTGTCCCGCCGCCGCAGATGGTCGCCAATATGAAGGTCGGCACCATGGATTGCTTTTGCGTCGGTGAGCCCTGGAATCTGCAGTTGATCCACCAGCGCATCGGCTACACCGCTGTCACGACCGGGGAAATATGGAACAAGCATCCGGAAAAGTCGTTCGGCATGCGCGCCGCTTTCGTCGACAAATATCCGAAAGCCGCCAAGGCGCTGCTGATGGCGGTGATGGAAGCCCAGCAATGGTCCGACAAGGCGGAGAACAAGCAGGAACTCGCTTCGATCATGGGCAAGCGGCAATGGATGAATTGCCCGGTCGAGGACGTCTATGACCGCACCGCCGGCAAGTTCGACTACGGCATCCCCGGTAAGGTGGTCGAGAACTCGCCGCACGTCATGAAGTATTGGCGCGATTTCGCGTCCTATCCGTTCCAGAGCCACGATCTCTGGTTCCTCACGGAAGACATCCGCTGGGGCAAGTATGAAGCGGGCTTCGACACCAAGGCGCTGATCGCCAAGGTCAATCGCGAAGATATGTGGCGCGAGGCGGCCAAGGAAATGGGCGTGCCCGCGTCCGAAATTCCGACCTCGACCTCGCGCGGCAAGGAGACCTTCTTCGACGGCAAGGTGTTCGATCCCGAGAATCCGTCGGCCTACCTGAAGTCGCTGTCCATCAAGCGTGTTGACGTCTGATCCGCGCAAGGCCGCGCGCATGTGTGCGTGGCCCGGCACCTGAACACGGAGAGAGATTTTCGATGTCTATGCCTGCAGTGAAAACCGACGCCGCGACGACGGCGCTTCCGGTCGCCTCCGCGCCGGTCGTGACCATGACGCCGAAGCGTGCGCCGCAGTCCGAGAAATACGCCAAGATGGCGAAGGAAGCCGCGGCGCGCGTGGTGCCGCCGCTGATCGTCGTCGCGCTCCTGCTCGTGGTCTGGGAGCTGATCTGCCGGCGCGCCGGCTCGGCGCTGCCGCCGCCCTCGCGTGTGTTCAGCGACACCAAGGAACTGATCTTCGATCCGTTCTTCGACCATGGCGGCATCGACAAGGGCCTGTTCTGGCACCTGTCGGCGAGCCTGCAGCGCGTCGCCTATGGCTATTCGATCGCGGCGATCGTCGGAGTTGCGCTCGGCACGCTGGTCGGTCAATCGGTCTGGGCGATGCGCGGGCTTGATCCCTTGTTCCAGGTCCTGCGCACGATCCCGCCGCTCGCCTGGTTGCCGCTGTCGCTCGCGGCCTTCCGCGACGGCCATCCGTCGGCAATCTTCGTGATCTTCATCACCTCGGTGTGGCCGATCATCATCAACACCGCGGTCGGCATCCGGAATATCCCGCAGGATTACCGCAACGTCGCCGCGGTCGTGCAGCTCAATCCGCTCGAGTTCTTCTCCAAGATCATGATTCCGGCGGCGGCGCCCTACATCTTCACTGGCTTGCGCATCGGTATCGGGCTGTCCTGGCTAGCGATCGTCGCAGCCGAAATGCTGATCGGCGGCGTCGGTATCGGCTTCTTCATCTGGGATGCCTGGAATTCCTCGCACATCAGCGAAATCATCCTGGCGCTGTTCTATGTCGGCATCATCGGCTTCGTGCTCGACCGCCTGATCGCAGGGCTGGCGAAGTTCGTGACCCACGGCACCGCCGTGAACTGAAGGGAAATGTCATGCACGCCTATCTGAAGCTCGATCACATCGACAAGACCTTCACCCGCGGCAATTCCACGACCGAGGTTTTGAAGGACATCAACCTGACGATTGAGAAAGGCGAATACGTCTCGATCATCGGCCATTCCGGGTGCGGCAAGTCCACGCTGCTCAACATCGTGGCCGGCCTCACTGGCGCCACCCATGGCGGCGTGCTGCTGGAGAACCGCGAGGTCAACTCGCCGGGTCCGGATCGCGCGGTGGTGTTCCAGAACCACAGCCTGCTGCCCTGGCTGACGGTCTACGAGAACGTCAAGCTCGGCGTCGACAAAGTGTTCGCCAAGACCAAGACGCGGGCCGAGCGCGACGCCTGGGTGATGCACAATCTCAACCTCGTGCAGATGGCGCATGCCAAGGACAAGCGCCCCAACGAAATCTCCGGCGGCATGAAGCAACGCGTCGGCATCGCGCGGGCGCTCGCCATGGAGCCGAAGGTGCTCTTGCTCGATGAACCCTTCGGCGCGCTCGATGCGCTGACCCGCGCGCATCTGCAAGATTCCGTGATGGCTCTGCACCAGAAGCTCGGCAACACCATCTTGATGATCACCCATGACGTCGACGAGGCGGTGCTGTTGTCGGACCGCATCGTGATGATGACCAACGGTCCGAGCGCACGGATCGGTGAAGTGCTGGAAGTGCCGCTGGCGCGGCCGCGCAAGCGGCTCGAGCTCGCCACCAACTCCAGCTACCTCAAGTGCCGGCAGCGCGTGCTCGAATTCCTCTACGAGCGGCATCGCTTCGTCGAGGCGGCGTAGGTTCCAACCACGGAGCGCAGCATGACACCGGAGCAAGTCAAACTCGTGCAAGAGAGTTTCTCCAAGGTCGCGCCGATCTCCGAGCAGGCGGCGACCCTCTTCTATGATCGCTTGTTCGAGGTCTCTATGATCGCTTGTTCGAGGTCGCGCCGGCGGTGAGGGCGATGTTTCCGGACGACATGACCGAACAGCGCAAGAAACTGATGGCGGTGCTGGCTGTGGTGGTGAATGGGCTCAGCAATCTGCAATCCGTGCTGCCCGCTGCAAGCGCGCTCGCCAAGCGGCATGTGAGCTACGGGACCAAGCCGGAGCATTATCCCGTTGTCGGCGGCGCGCTGTTGTGGACCTTGGAGAAAGGGCTCGGCGAAGCCTGGACGTCTGATGTCGCCGATGCCTGGACTGCGGCCTACGGTACGCTGTCCGGCTACATGATTTCGGAAGCTTACGGCAGCACCTGAGCTGCCGAATAGGGAATGCGCCGTGAGCGAACCTCTGGTCATTGTTGGCAACGGGATGGCGGCTGCGCGCCTGGTCGACGAATTGTCGAAGGTGGCGCTCGGGCGCTACGCCATCGCGGTGATCGGCAGCGAGCCGCGGCTCGCCTATAACCGCGTGCTATTGTCCTCCGTTCTTGCCGGCGAGACCACGTCGGAGGATATCGAGCTGCAGCCGGCATCATGGTGGCGCGACCGCGGCGTCACGCTGAAATATGGCTGCGTCGCCACCGAGATCGATGTCGGCCGCCGCGAACTGAAGATCGAAGGCGAGGAGAGCATCGTCTTCTCGAAGCTCGTCTTGACCACCGGCTCGTCGGCGCTGCGCTTGAACGTGCCGGGCGCCGATCTGGCCGGCGTGCACACGTTTCGCGACAGCCGCGACGTCGACCTGTTGCTCGCGCTCGCAGCACGCAAGACGCGCGTGGTCGTGATCGGCGGCGGCTTGCTCGGGCTTGAAGCGGCCTATGGGCTTGCGAAGGCCGGGGCGCCGGTGACGCTAGTGCACCTGATGGACCGGTTGATGGAGCGCCAGCTCGATGTTCCAGCAGGCGCACTCTTGAAATCGCTGGTCGAGCAGAAGGGCATCGAGATCCTGCTTGAGGCCAGCACAGCGCGCATCCATGGCGAAGGCCGCGTTGAAGGCGTCGAGCTTGCGGATGGACGCCTGATCAAGGCGGACGCGGTGATCTTCGCCGCCGGCATCCGGCCGAACATCGCGTTGGCAAAGGAAGCCGGCATTGCCGTCAATCGCGGCATCGTGGTTGACGATTGCTTACAGACCGCTGCGGAAGGCGTGTTCGCGGTCGGCGAATGCGCCGAGCATCGCGGCGTCTGCTACGGCCTGGTCGAGCCGGCCTATGAGCAGGCGCGCGTGCTGGCGCGGCATCTCGCCGGGCAGGATGTCGCCTATGCCGGCAGCATCGTGGCAACCAATTTGAAAGTGTCCGGTGTCAGCGTGTTTTCCGCCGGCGATTTCATGGGCGCCGAAGGCAGCGAGAGCATCGTGTTCAGCGACGTTAACCACGGGACCTACAAGAAGCTCGTGATTGCAGACGGGCGCCTGACCGGCGCGGTTCTGATCGGCGACACGTCAGATGCGCTCTGGTATCTCGACCTGATCCGTAGCGCGAGACCCGTTACGAAGATTCGCGGCGACATGATGTTCGGCCGTTCGACGGCGGAGGCGGCATGAGCGCCGATCCCGCTCTCCGGACCGTCAAGACCACCTGCGCCTATTGCGGCGTCGGCTGCGGCGTCCTGGCGACGCCTGACGGCAAGGGCGGCGCCGCGATCGCGGGTGATCCCGATCACCCCGCTAATTTCGGACGCCTGTGCTCGAAGGGCTCCGCCCTCGGCGAGACGCTCGGGTTATCGAACCGGCTGCTCTATCCGATGATCCGCTGCGACAACGGGATGGAGCGCATCGCCTGGAGCGACGCGCTCGACCATGTCGCACACCGCTTCAAGCACATCATCGCGCGCGACGGCCCCGGTGCGGTCGCGTTCTATCTCTCCGGTCAGTTGCTGACGGAGGATTACTACGTCGCCAACAAGCTGATGAAAGGCTTCATCGGCAGCGCCAATGTCGACACCAATTCGCGGCTGTGCATGTCGTCCTCGGTCGCAGGCCACCGCCGCGCCTTCGGCGCCGACACCGTGCCCGGCTGTTACGAGGATCTCGAACAGGCCGACCTCCTGGTGCTGGTCGGCTCCAACGCCGCCTGGTGCCATCCGGTGCTGTTCCAGCGCATGCTCGCCAACAAGCAGCAGCGTGGCGCGCGCATCGTGGTGATCGATCCGCGCCGCACCGATACGACTGAGGATGCCGATCTCTTCCTCGGCTTGAAGCCCGGCACCGACACCGCATTGTTCTGCGGCCTGCTGGTGCATCTTGCTGACAGCGGCGCGCTCGACCACACCTATATCGACCACTATACGGTCGGCTTCGACGAGGCGCTGGCGCGCGCCCGCGGCATGGCCGGCAGCGTCGGCGCGACGGCGCTCGCGACCGGCCTCTCCGAGCAGGACGTCGCGACGTTCTTCAAGATGTTCGCCAACACGCCGCGTGCGGTGACCCTGTATTCGCAGGGTGTCAATCAGTCGGCGCAGGGCACCGACAAGGTCAACGCCATCCTCAACTGCCACCTCGCCACGGGCCGCATCGGCAAGGTCGGCGCGTCCCCGTTCTCGCTGACGGGACAACCGAACGCGATGGGCGGGCGCGAAGTCGGCGGGCTCGCCAACCAGCTCGCCGCCCATATGGTCTTCACGCCGCCGGACATCGACCGCGTCCGCCGTTTCTGGAAGGCGCCGCGCATCGCCACCCATGAGGGGTCGAAGGCAGTGCAGATGTTCGAGGCGATCGGACGCGGCGAGATCAAGGCTCTGTGGGTGATGGGCACCAACCCGGCGGTATCGCTGCCGGATGCCGACGCTGCGCGCGAAGCGCTGAAGAAGTTGGAGCTGTTCGTGGTGTCGGAGAATGTTCGCTCCAACGACACCGTCGATGCCGGAGCGCATGTGCTGTTGCCGGCGCAGGCCTGGGGCGAGAAATCCGGCACGGTGACCAATTCCGAGCGCCGCATCTCGCGGCAGCGCACGTTCCTGGAGTCTCCTGGCGAAGCGCAGCCGGACTGGTGGATCCTGTGCGAGGTCGCAAGGCGCCTCGGCTTTGGTGCGGCGTTCGACTTCAAATCCGCGGCTGACATCTTCCGCGAGCACGCGGCGCTGTCGGCGTTCGAAAACAACGGCATCAGAGATTTCGATATCGGCGCGCTGACGTCGTTGTCGGACGAGGCTTTTGACGTGATGGCGCCGGTGCAATGGCCGGTGCGGCAGGATGCATCGCCGCAGCCGCGCTTCTTCGCGGAAGGCGGCTTCTTCGCCAACGACCGCAAGGCGCGCTTCGTCGCGCCGGAGATTCCGTCGCTGCGGACCGAGACGACGCCGGCGCGGCCGTTGCGGCTCAACACCGGCCGGATCCGCGACCAGTGGCACACGATGACGCGCACCGGCGCGAGCCCGAGGCTCGGCCAGCATCTGCCCGAGCCGTTCGTGGAGGTTCATCCTGATGATGCGCTGCGCTACGGCGTGAGCGACGGCAGCTTTGCCCGCGTCACCACCGACTACGGGCAATGCACGCTCCGCGTCGTCGTCAGCGAGCGCCAGCAGCGCGGCATGCTGTTCGCGCCGATCCACTGGAGCGAGGCCACCGCGACCGGCGCCCGCGTCGGTTCGCTGGTTGCGCCCTTCACCGATCCGTTCTCCGGCCAGCCCGAGAACAAGGCGACGCCGGCCTCGATCGCGCCCTATGAATATGTGTTCCGCGGCTTTGCCTTGTCGCGCCAGCCGCTGCAATTGCCTGTTCATGCCTGGGTCGCGCGCGTCGCGGTCAATGGCGGCCACGGCTACCTGTTCGCAGACAATGCCGACCTGTTGGGCTGGCAGCTCTGGCTCAGGATGAACACCGAGGGCGATCTCGCCGAATACAAGGATTTCGGCGGCGGCATCTACCGCGGCGCCTCGTTCAATAACGGCCGCATCGAGACCTGCCTGTTTCTCGGCCCCGCTGATGATGCCGGCGACTGGAACGTGGTGAAAGGCTTGTTCGCCGCCGATGCGCTCAGCGACGGGCAGCGGCGCATGCTGCTATCAGGCAAATCGGCAGACGGCCTCGCCAACGCCGGCCCGATCGTCTGCGCCTGCTTCGGCGTCGGCCGCGCCACAATCTGCGATGCGATCGCCGCCGGCGCGAGCTCTCCGGCCGAGATCGGTGCAAAGCTCAAGGCCGGCACCAATTGCGGCTCCTGCATCCCGGAATTGAAGCGGCTCATCGCGCAGACGGGGGCGCGAGATTCTGAACAACCACCATTGGCTGCGGCCAATTAGGTCTCTCCCCACGTCATTGCGAGCGCAGCGAAGCAATCCATCTCGCCGCTTGTGGAGGCATTGATTGCTTCGTCGCAAGGGCTCCTCGCAATGACGGTGGGGAGCTAATCGACGTCGCCTTCGATGTCCTCTATGGTGCCGCCCGTTCCGATAACGGGTGAACCAAGAAATGCTGTACCTGGAAACGCCGCCGAAACTGATCGAGACCGCGATCTTCTCAGCCATGCCGGACGAATTCCGGCGCAAGCACTCAACCGAATGGGCAGATGCCAATCGCCCGGGTCAGCCAACCGATTGTTTCATCGAAGGCCCGTCCTTCGACGCGGATGGCAATCTCTACATCGTCGATATCCCCTTCGGTCGCATCTTCAGGATTTCGCCGGATAAGAAATGGTCGCTGGCCGTCGAATATCAGGGATGGCCGAACGGGCTGAAGATCGATTCCAAGGGGCGCATCCTTGTCGCCGATTATCGGCACGGCATCATGGAGCTCGACGCGCGGGCAGGGCGGATGATTCCGGTGCTGACCTCGCGCAATTCGGAATCCTTCCGCGGCTGCAACGATCTGCACATCGCCTCCAACGGCGACATCTATTTCACCGACCAGGGCCAGACCGGCCTGCACGATCCGAGCGGCCGGGTCTACCGCCTGCGGGCAAGCGGCCAGCTCGATTGCCTGATCCAGACCGGTGTCAGCCCCAACGGGCTGGTGCTCGATCCGCACGAGGCCGTGCTGTTCGTCGCGATGACCCGCGACAACGCGGTGTGGCGCGCGCCGTTCATGAAGGACGGCAGCGTGTCGAAGGTCGGCCGCTTCTGCTCGATGTTCGGCCCCGGCGGGCCTGACGGGATCACGATGGACAAAGCCGGGCGGCTGTTCGTCGCCCATGTCTCGCTCGGCCACGTCTTCGTGTTCGCGCCGTCAGGCGAGCTGATCGCGCGCATCAAGTCCTGCGCCGGAAATGCCGTCACCAACGTCGCGATCGGCGGCCCGAACCGTGACCGGCTCTACATTACGGAATCTGCGACGGGCAGCGTGCTGGTCGCTGATATCAGCGTGCTTGATAAGTAGCGCCGTCATTGCGAGGCGACGAAGCAATCCATGTCTCCGCAAGTGGAGAGGTGGATTGCTTCGCTTCGCTCGCAATGACGGACGGTGAAATTTGCCTCACGACTTCCTGTTCTTCGCATTCACCGCAATCGCGGCCGCCGCGGTGCGGTTCTCCACCCCGAGCTTGGAGTAGATCTGCTCGAGATGCTTGTCGACCGTGCGTGGGCTTAGCCCCAGGATCTGCGCGATGTCGCGGTTGGTCTTGCCCTTGGAGAGCCAAGACAGCACCTCGCCCTCGCGCGTGGTGAGGCCGAGTTCGCTGGAGAATTCCGCGGGCATATCGGCGCTGGTGTCTTTCGCCAGCCGCAGCAGGAATTCATTGGCGCCGAGCTTGCCCATATATTGCAGCCGCAATTGCTCGTTGCCGGGAAACGACGCCATGGTCGTGGTCTTTGCTGCCGTCTTGCCCTTCTGCGCCTGCTCCAGCCATTGCGGGATCGGATCGGGCAGCACGACGTCATCGCCGTCTTCCGCCAGCGTGTCCGATAGCAGCCTCTGCGCCTGCGGCGTGGCCCACAGGATCTTGCCGGCGGCGTTGACCGCGAGCAGATAGCGGCCGGAGACGTCGAGCGCGGCGCGCGCGCTCTGCGTCATCCGCGCGTTGGCGAGATGTACGCGGATGCGCGCCAGCATTTCCTCTACCACAATCGGCTTGGTCACATAGTCGACGCCGCCGGCCTCCAATCCGCGCACGATGTGCTCCGTCTCGGCGAGGCCGGTCATGAAGATGATCGGCACATTGTCGAGCCCGGCATCGCGCTTCAGCCGGCGGCAGGTCTCGAAACCGTCCATGCCGGGCATGACCGCGTCGAGCAGCACGATGTCGGGCGTGATCTGGTCCACGATCCGCATCGCGGAGGCGCCGTCGAGCGCCACCATCACGGTCATGCCAGCGCCGTCGAGCGCGTCGGTCAGGAGCCGCAGCGTCTCCGGCGAGTCGTCGACGACGAGCGCGACGTCGCGCTTCTTGCTTTCAATGGTCATAACTGTGCAGCGCCTTCAGGGTCGCCATGTACTGATCGAGGTCGAAACGATCGACCAGTGAGCGCATCTGCGCGACGAAGTCGGCATGTTCAGGATATTCAGTTCCGATTTCGTCGAGCTTGAGCTGGATCGCCCGGATATAGCCCAATTGCCCGAGGCCGATCAGTTCCTCGATATATTTCACCGGCGGCCGCGAGCCGCTTTCCGGCTGCCACTGCGGCACGGCCACCTCGTCGGCGTCGTGCTGCCAGTCGAGCTTGAGCAGCAGGCGGATGGTCTCGAGCAGGCGCGGGATATCGATCGGCTTCATCAGGTAGCCGTCATGGAACGGTTGCGCCAGCGGCGCGCCATGCGCCTCCAGCGCGCTCGCCGAGATCATCAGGATGCGTGCCTGGTGATGGCCGGCCGAGCGCAGCGCTTCCGCGACCGTCCAGCCGTCCATGCCCGGCATGGAGATGTCGAGCAGGAACAGGTCGGGCCGGCAATGCTGCGCCAGCGCGAGGCACCCGGGCCCGTCGGGCGCGCTGAGCAGGATGAATCCGAGCGGCGCCAGCACCTCGCGCAGGAGATCGCGATGCGTCGGATCATCGTCGGTGATCAGGACCGTCTTGCGCGCCCCGTGATAGCCATAGACCGGCGCATCGATCGGCGCGCTGCGCCGCGGATTGGTCACTTCCGAGAGCAATATCTTGACGCGGAAGGTGCTGCCGGCGCCGACGGCGCTGGTCACCTTGATGTCGCCGCCCATCACGCCCGCCAGCAGCCGGCTGATGGTCAGCCCGAGGCCGGTGCCGGTCTGCGGCTGGGAGACGCCGAGCGCGCCGCGCTCGAATGGCGCGAAGATGCGTTCGAGATCGTCCGGCTGGATGCCGGGGCCGGTGTCGATCACCTCGAATTCGGCGACCGGGCTGCGGTAGTGCACGACGAATTGCACATGCCCGGCTTGCGTGAACTTGATCGCGTTCGACAGCAGGTTGATCAGGATCTGCCGCAGCCGCTTCTCGTCGGCATAGACCACGACCGGCAGCACGGCCGGCCGCTTGAAGATGAATTCGACGCCTTTCGCCGCCGCCTGCAAGCGGAACATGCCAACGAGCTGGTCGAGGAAATCATTGAGACGAACCTCGTCGCGCGACAGATACAGCCGGCCGGCCTCGATCTTGGAGATGTCCAGAATGCCGTCGATCAATCCGGAGAGATGGTCGGCGCTACGGCGAACAACGCGCACCTGTTCGCGCGGTCGCGTCTGCAGGCTGTTGTCCTGGTCGAGCAGTTGCGCGTAGCCGGAGATCGCGTTCAGCGGCGAGCGCAGCTCGTGGCTCAGGCCGACGACATAGCGGCTCTTGGCGAGGTTGGCGGATTCGGCGACTTCCTTGGCGCGCTGCAATTCGGCGTCGGTGCGCTTGTGGGCGTCGATTTCCTGGATCAGGAGCGCGGTCTGCCGCCGGGTCTCTTCCTCCGCCGCGCGTCGGCTCTGCTGCGCCAGCACGAACAGCCAGGCGACCACGCCGATGATGATGGTCAGCCCGAAAAATACCTTCCACAGCACGTCCGACAATAGGTCGCCGGCTTCAACAGTCGCCGAGGTCTGCAGATAGATCAGGCCGAGCACCAGCCCGACCAGGCCAGCGGAGACCGCGAATACACCGAGATAATGCCCGAGCTGCGAATTGATGCGGGCATAGATCGGCTGCGGCAGCAATTTGCCCAGGGTCTCCGACACCTGCGCCTGGATCCGCGCATGCGGCTTGCAGAGGTCGTGGCAGCGCGCATCCAGCGAGCAGCACAAGGAGCAGATCGGGCCGGCATAGGCAGGGCAGGCGGCCATATCCTCAGGCTCGAACGAATGTTCACAGATGCAGCACTGGATCTGATCGAGGTTCTGCCAGCTCCGCTTCGGCTTGCGCGCGATGTAGTATTTGCCGTCGGTGGCCCAGGCGATCAGTGGCGCAGTGACGAAGGCCACGGCCAGCGCGACGAAGGCGGAGAGCGCTTTCGCTGTCGGTCCGAACACGCCATAGAAAGCACTGATCGAGACGATGGTCGCAATCAGCATCGCGCCGACGCCGACCGGGTTGATGTCGCAGAGATGGGCGCGCTTGAATTCGATGTGTTGCGGTCGGAGGCCCAGTGGCTTGTTGACGACGAGGTCGGCCACGAGAGCACCGACCCAGGCGATCGCGACATTGGAATAGAGCGCGAGCGTCTGCTCCAGCGCCTTGTAGACGCCGATCTCCATCAACAAGAGCGCGACGATCACGTTGAAGACCAGCCAGACCACGCGGCCGGGATGGCTGTGGGTGAGGCGGGAGAAGAAGTTCGACCAGGCGATCGAGCCGGCATAGGCGTTGGTGACGTTGATCTTCACCTGCGACAGGATCACGAATGTCCCGGTCAGCGCCAGCGCCAGATCCGGCTGCGACAGCACGTAGCGATACGCTTCCAGATACATGTTCGCGGGCTCGGCGGCGTGCTCATAGGAGACGCCGTGGCTCAGCGCGAAGAAGGCAAGGAACGATCCCGCCAGCAGCTTCAGCGCGCCCAGCACGATCCAGCCCGGCCCCGCGCTGAGCAGCGCGATCCACCATGCCCGCCGCGACGTCCGCCGGTCGCGCGGCAGGAAGCGGAGGAAGTCGACCTGCTCGCCGATCTGCGCCACCAGCGAGAACACCACGGACGCCGCGGTGCCGAACAGCAGCAAGTCGATCTGGCCGGAGGGGTCGCCATGCTCGCCGGCGAAGTTGCGCCACTCGATGAAGGAGCGCGGATGGGCGTAGGCGATCGCGGCAAAAGGCAGGATGTGCAGCACGATCCAGATCGGCTGCGTCCACAACTGGAAGCGGCTGATCAGGGTGATGCCGTAGACCACCAGCGGGATGATCACGACCGCACTGATGACGTAGCCGATCGGCCGCGGGATGCCGAAGCACATTTCAAGCGCGGTGGCGAGGATCACCGCCTCGATCGCAAAGAAGATGAAGGTGAAGGAGGCGTAGATCAGCGAGGTGATGGTCGAGCCGATATAGCCGAAGCCGGCGCCGCGCGTCAGCAGGTCGATATCGATGCCGAACTTGGCGGCGTTATAGGCAATCGGCAGTCCGCAGCAGAAGATGATGGCGCTGACCACGAGGATGGCGGCGGTCGCGTTCATCGCGCCATAGTTCAGCGTGATGGTGCCGCCGATCGCTTCCAGCGCCAGGAACGAGATCGCGCCCAGCGCGGTGTTGGCAACGCGGGCGGCGGACCAGCGGCGCGCGCTCTTTGCGGTGAAGCGCAGCGCGTAGTCCTCCAGCGTCTGGTTGGCAACCCACTGATTATACTGGCGCCTGACGCGGTCTATCCGCTGCCGCCCTGCCAATTCCCCACCTCCTGAGCCGACGTCGGTCTCGCCCGTTGGCTCGCAAATCCCGTACCAGAACCTACGTCGCTATTTTGCGGTGCAGTATACGCAATCTTGCGTATCAGTGCGCTGCACAAATCTGGGCAATCCTCGCCTGACCATTAAGCGCGTTCTCGAACCAGTTGGGGTGCTCATGTCAGACGAAAAGAAACCGGGCCTGCGGTCGCCGCTTCGGCGCAAGCTCCTGATGGGAATGGCGGCGCTGCCGGCCATCTCGATGCTTCCACGCGCCTCGTTTGCGGAAGCTCCGCCAACGTCCGCGGTCAACACCACCGGCCTTGCCGTCACCGATAGCGAAGTGACCGTCGGCATCCTGCACTCCGTCACCGGCACCATGGCAATCTCCGAGACCGGGTCGGTCGAAGCGGAAAAACTGGCAATTGAGCAGATCAATGCGGAAGGCGGCGTGCTCGGCCGCAAGATCAAGTTCATCCAGGAGGACGGCGCCAGCGACTGGCCGACCTTCGCCGAGAAGGCGAAGAAGCTCCTCGTCAACGACAAATGCGCGGCCGTGATGGGCTGCTGGACCTCGGCCTCGCGCAAGGCGGTGCTGCCGGTGTTCGAGCAGTATAACGGCATGCTCTACTACCCGACCTTCTACGAAGGCCTCGAGCAGTCCAAGAACGTCATCTACACCGGCCAGGAAGCCACCCAGCAGATCATCGCGGGGCTGGACTGGGTCAACAAGACCAAGGGCGCCAAGACCTTCTATCTGCTCGGCTCCGACTACATCTGGCCGCGCACCTCCAACAAGATCGCGCGCAAGCACATCGAGGGCCATCTGCAGGGCGCCAAGGTCGTTGGCGAGGAATACTTCCCGCTCGGCCACACGCAGTTCAACTCGGTCATCAACAAGATCAAGTTGACCAAGCCGGACGTGATCTACGCCATCATCGTCGGCGGATCGAACGTCGCCTTCTACAAGCAGCTCAAGGCAGCGGGCATCGACCTTTCCAAGCAGACGCTGCTCACGATCTCGGTGACCGAAGACGAAATCGACGGCATCGGCGGTGAAAACATCGCGGGCGCCTATGCCTGCATGAAATATTTCCAGTCGCTCGACAATCCCAACAACAAGGCTTTCGTCTCCGCCTTCAAGAAGATGTGGGGCGAGAAAACCGTGATCGGCGACGTCACCCAGGCCGCCTATCTCGGCCCGTGGCTGTGGAAGTTGACGGTGGAGAAGGCGGGCTCCTTCGACATCGACAAGATCGCGGCGGCATCGCCCGGCGTCGAGTTCAAGGGCGCGCCCGAAGGCTATGTCCGCATCCACGAGAACCATCACCTCTGGTCGAAGACGCGCGTCGGCCGCGCCAAGGCGGACGGCCAGTATGAATTGATCTACGAGACCGCCGATCTCGTCGAGCCCGATCCGTTCCCGAAGGGCTACCAGTGAGAACGCGCCTCGGCTGAGGCCGCTTCTCAACTCTCATGACATCGGCGTGGGCCGCAGGGCCCGCGCCACCCAAAACGCACGCGCCGTGCGCGCGCGTAAAGCTGCCCCATGCAGAGGACGGATCATGTTCGGTGACTATTCGCTCAGCGATCTCGGCGCCATCTTCGCCATGCAAGGCTTTGCCGGACTGATCCTGTTCTCGGTCTACGTTCTGATGGCGCTGGGGCTCGCCATCATCTTCGGCCAGATGGGCGTCATCAACATGGCCCATGGCGAGTTCATGATCCTGGGCGCCTACGTCACCTGGATGACGTCGAACGGCTTCCAGCAATATCTGCCGTCGCTGTTCCCTGGCTACTTCTTCCTCGCGATGATCCTGGCGTTCATCGCCTCCGGCGCGCTCGGGATGCTGGTCGAATGGGCGCTGATACGCCATCTCTACAAGCGCCCGCTGGATACGCTGCTGGCAACCTGGGGATTGAGCCTGATCCTGCAGCAAGCCTATCGCTCGCTGTTCGGCGCGCGCGAGGTCGGCGTCGAACTGCCGGAATGGATGATGGGCTCCTGGCAGGCGACCGACGCGATCCAGATCCCGATCAACGGCATGTTCGTGATGGGACTCACCGTGCTGATCACCATCGTCGTCGCCTATGTGCTGTTCTGGTCGCGCTGGGGCCGCCAGGTCCGCGCCGTCGTGCAGAACCGCGTGATGGCGGGCGCCGTCGGCATCAACACCGAGAAGGTCGACCGCTACACCTTCGGCCTCGGCTGCGGCATCGCAGGGATCGCGGGAAGCGCCTTCACCATGATCGGCTCGACCGGGCCGACCGCCGGCCAGCTCTACATCGTCGACACCTTCCTGGTCGTCGTGTTCGGCGGCGCGGCCTCGCTGCTCGGCACCATCGCTTCCGCCTTCACCATCTCGCAGGCGCAGTCGACCATGGAGTTCTTCCTGTCGGGCTCGATGGCGAAGGTGCTGACGCTGCTTGCAATCGTCGCGATCCTGATGGTGCGGCCACAGGGACTGTTTGCACTCAAGGTCCGCAAGTAAGAACAAGCAGGCAAAGGTCATGATCATCAACTCGCGCTTTTTCAACCGCACCGAACTGATCGGCTTCATCGCGCTCGCGCTCCTCCTCTTCGCCATCCTGCCGCTGTCGCTCGATATCTTCCGCCTCAACCTGGTCGCCAAATATCTGACCTACGCGTTCGTCGGCATTGGTCTGGTGCTGTGCTGGGGCTATGGCGGCATCCTGAGCCTGGGGCAGGGCGTGTTCTTCGGTCTCGGCGGCTACTGCATGGCGATGTACCTGAAGCTCGAGGCCTCCAGCGTCGAGAACACCAAGATTCAGTCGACTCCAGGCATTCCCGATTTCATGGACTGGAACCAGCTCACGCAGCTTCCCTTTTTCTGGAAGCCGTTCCACAGCTTCCCGATCACCCTGATCGCCATCATGCTGGTGCCGGGAATCTTCGCCTTCATCATCGGCGCGGCGATGTTCAAGCGGCGCGTCGGCGGCGTCTATTTCGCGATCATCACGCAGGCGATCGCTGCGATCATGACCATCCTGATCGTCGGACAGCAGGGCTACACCGGCGGCATCAACGGCATCACCGATCTCCGCACGCTGCACGGCTGGGACATCCGCACCGATCATGCCAAGTTCATCCTCTATTTCGTCGAGGTCGTGCTGCTGTTCGCCTGCATCATCGCCGCACAGTTCATCCGCCTGACGAAGCTCGGCCGCATCCTGGTGGCAATGCGCGAGCAGGAGGACCGCGTTCGCTTCTCCGGCTACAGCGTCGCCAATTTCAAGATCTTCGCCTTCTGCGCTGCCGCGATCTTCGCCGCGATCGGCGGCGCCATGTTCACGCTCGAAGTCGGCTTCATGTCGCCATCTTTCGTCGGCATCGTGCCGTCGATCGAGATGGTGATCTACACCGCGGTCGGCGGCCGGATGTCGATCTTCGGCGCGGTCTGGGGTTCATTGCTGGTCAATTTCGCCAAGACCAGCCTGTCGGAATCGTTTCCGCAACTCTGGCTGTTCGGCCTGGGCGCGCTCTTCATCGCGGTCGTGCTGGCATTCCCGAACGGGCTCTCAGGGATCTGGCAGGACTACGTCCAGCCGCACATCGATCGCCTGCTGGCCTCGCGTAAGTCGAAACCCGGTAACGGCTTCCCCGTCGCCGACGGCGCACCGGCAGAGTAGGGGAGAGGGTCATGCTCATCGGTCATCAGCCCAAGGATTTCCTGCTCGCGGTCTCCGGCCTCACCGTCTCCTTCGACGGCTTCAAGGCGGTCAACGATCTCTCCTTCTACGTCGAGGATAGCGAGATCCGCGTCATCATCGGCCCCAACGGCGCCGGCAAGACCACCGTCCTTGACCTGATCTGCGGCAAGACCAAAGCTACCTCGGGCTCGATCCAGTTCCGCGGCCAGGAGCTGACGAAGCTGCGCGAGAACGAGATTGTGCAGGCCGGTGTCGGCCGCAAGTTCCAGACGCCCTCGGTGTTCGAAGACCTCACCGTGTTCGAGAACCTGGAGATTTCCTTCCCGCGCGGCCGGACCGTGTTCGGCTCGCTCACGTTCCAGCGCGACGCTACGGTGAAAGAGCGCGTCGAGGAAGTCGCCGAGATGATCTTCCTCAAAGATCGCCTCCACACCTATGCGGACCAGTTGAGCCACGGGCAGAAGCAATGGCTCGAGATCGGCATGCTGCTGATCCAGGACCCGGACCTCCTGATGCTGGACGAGCCCGTCGCCGGCATGAGCGTGTCCGAGCGCGCCAAGACCGCCGAACTGCTCAACCGCATCATCAAGGGCCGCTCCGTGCTCGTGATCGAGCACGATATGAAATTCGTCGAGGACATCGCCCACAAGGTCACCGTGCTACATCAGGGGCAGATTTTGTCCGAGGGAACGATGGAGCACGTCAAGAACGATCCCAAGGTCATCGAAGTCTATCTCGGGCACTAGCGCATGATCCCGGAAAGTGGCGTCCGGTTTCCGGACAAGATCATGCGCAAGAAATAAGGAACACGTCGATGCTCGCAATCTCCGATCTTCACGTCGCCTATGGCCAGAGCGAGGTGCTGCACGGGCTCAACGTGTCAGTCGCGGCCAACGAAATCGTGGCGATCATGGGCCGCAACGGCATGGGCAAGACCACGCTGATGAAGTCGCTGATGGGCATCTTGCCGGCCAAGAGCGGCTCGGTGACCATGGATGGCACCGAGCTCAACAAGCTCGAAAGCTATGAGCGCGTGGCCAAGGGCCTCGCCTATGTGCCGCAAGGCCGCATGATCTTCTCCACCATGACGGTGAAGGAGAACATCGAGACCGGCCTCGTCGTGCACGGCGAGTCCGAAGTGCCCGGGGATATCTACGAACTATTCCCGGTGCTCTTGGAGATGAAGAACCGCCGCGGTGGCAATCTGTCCGGCGGCCAGCAGCAGCAGCTCGCGATTGCGCGGGCGCTCGCGACCAAGCCGAAAGTGCTGCTGCTGGATGAGCCGACCGAGGGCATCCAGCCGTCGATCATCAAGGAGATGGCGCGCACCTTGAGGCGCATCCGTGACGAGCGCGGTCTCTCGATCGTGGTCTCCGAGCAGGTGTTGAGCTTCGCGCTCGACATCGCCGACCGTGTGCTTGTCATCGAGAACGGCGAGATCGTCCGCGACGATCCGCGTGATGCTGTCGATGCCGCGCAGATCTCGAAATATCTGTCCGTCTAACCAAGGCAAGTAAAAAGGGGAGCTTTTGATGCCAGAGACACTCATCAAGGTCGATCTCACCAAATCGGCTTACGACAACGACATGGTGCATAACCGCTGGCACCCGGACATCCCGATCGTGGCGTGGGTCAATCCCGGCGACGACTTCATCATCGAGACCTATGACTGGACCGGTGGTTTCATCAAGAACAACGATTCCGCCGATGACGTGCGCGACATTGATCTGTCGATCGTGCACTTCCTATCCGGCCCGATCGGCGTCAAGGGCGCCGAGCCGGGTGACCTCCTGGTCGTCGATCTCCTCGACGTCGGTCCGCTCAAGGAGAGCCTGTGGGGATTCAACGGCTTCTTCTCCAAGCAGAATGGCGGCGGCTTCCTCACCGATCATTTCCCGCTGGCGCAGAAGTCGATCTGGGACATCAAGGGCCTCTACACCTCGTCGCGTCACGTGCCCGGCGTGAACTTCGCCGGCCTGATCCATCCCGGCCTGATCGGCTGCCTGCCCGATCCAAAACTGCTGTCGACCTGGAACGCGCGCGAGGCCGAACTGATCGCGACCAATCCGACCCGCGTTCCTGGGCTCGCCAATCCGCCGTTTGCGCCGACCGCGCATGCCGGCCGCGCCAAGGACGACGTCAAGGCCAAGATCGGCGCGGAAGGCGCGCGCACCGTGCCGCCGCGCGAGCATGGCGGCAATTGCGACATCAAGGATCTCTCGCGCGGCTCGAAGATCTACTTCCCGGTCTATGTGCCCGGCGGCGGCCTCTCGATGGGCGACCTCCACTTCAGCCAGGGCGACGGCGAGATCACCTTCTGCGGCGCGATCGAGATGGCCGGCTGGCTGCACATCAAGGTCGATGTCATCAAGGATGGCGTGGCGAAATACGGCATCAAGAATCCGATCTTCAAGCCGTCGCCGATCACGCCGAACTACAAGGACTTCCTGATCTTCGAAGGCATCTCGGTCGACGAAGCCGGCAAGCAGCATTACCTCGACGTTCACATCGCCTATCGCCAGGCCTGTTTGAACGCGATCGAATATCTGAAGAAGTTCGGCTACTCCGGCGCGCAGGCCTATTCGATCCTCGGCACCGCGCCGTGCCAGGGCCACATCTCCGGGGTCGTCGACGTGCCCAATGCCTGTGCCACGCTATGGCTGCCGACGGAGATCTTCGACTTCGACGTGATGCCGTCGTCGGCCGGGCCGATCAAGCACATCACGGGCGACATCCAGATGCCGATCTCGCCGGACAAGTAACTCCCTGCGCAACGAGGTGCGGGACGGCGCGTATTTGCCGCCCCGCATCCGCCGCGAGTTTTCAAGTTTGATCGCGCAAGGAGGAAAAATGCCTGTCTACGAATATCTCTGCAACGAGTGCGGTCCGTTCAAGGACATGCGGCCGATGTCCGAATGCGACCTGCCGCAAGACTGCCCGCAATGCGAAGCGCAATCGCCGCGCGTCATCCTGACCGCGCCGAGCTTCTTCTGCATGCCTTCCGACAAGCGCAAGGCCCATGTCGTCAACGAGCGCAGCGCGCATGCACCGAAAACGCTCGACCAGTACAAGGCCTCACACGGCCCCGGCTGCGGCTGCTGCACCGGCAAAAAGCCGGCGCGCCTGATGACCAAGAGCAAGACTGGCGCCAAGGGCTTTCCAACCGCGCGCCCCTGGATGATCAGCCATTAGAACTCGGTTAGTGGCGCGTAGCGCGCAGCTCCAGTGTCGGTTGGGTGATCCTGGCGACGAACCCTTCGAAGCCCACCACTCTCTGCCTGGCCAGTTCGCCGTGGAGTTTGCGGATCTTCTCCGACTCGGCGACGAAGGTCTCGAAAGCCTGCTTCGCAAATTCCGTCTGAAGCTCAAACACCTTGTCGAGCGAGCGGACGGCCGCGAGCTTCTCCAGGAAGCATAAGGTTTGGTTCAGCGATTTCCTGGTATAGTCGCTGTAGGCATCGGCGATCGTTGCTACGCTGACGGCGACGGGCTCGGCCGCTACGATGGGAAGGGCGGGGACGGTATCAGTTGCGGAAGCCTCAACCGACGCGCTTTCGATCGACGCGACCGGTGTGCTGATCGGCTCGTTGAACTGAATCTCCTCGCTGATCTGCTCAGGTTCATTGATCTGTTGTTGGGCGCCCTCCAGTTGGACCGCCACGGGCGCCGGCTCGGGAACTTGTTGTGCGCGGGCTTCCTTGCTCGGCACAGTCTTCTTGCGCTGCTGTCCTGTCTTCCCCTTGCGCTGGCTGGATTTTCCGACCGGCTTATTCCCATCCGCACTCAACATTGGAATCGCTCCGGATATCAAATATCAATTGATCAGCAAGCCTCCGTCGTGTTTGCGCTGGATTCGCGGTTGGGCTTTGTTCTTCGCGTGGCAGTCATGTGGTGACATTTGGAAGGAGGGGCGCCGGCGGCCATCTCGTGCCCATTTCCGGCTGCGTTGGGGCACGGGAAGGTTTGTTCTCTTAAGCACGGCTCATATACTGGGCAGCCACCGCGGCGCCGTCACCGGAGCCCAATAAGAGGTCGCGCGAGTTCTCCGTGGGTCAATGGTCCAGTAGGGGAGTTGGTAATGCGGCGATTGAGGGGTCGGCGAAGGTTCAAATCTTTGACGATGCTGGCGGTTGAGGCCAATCATGTGATTGCGCTGCGGCTGATGAAGCTGATGTTGGGTGGCAGAGGAGCCCGGCGCGAGGCCGAACTCTTGATCAGCGAAAAGATCGATGCGGCCGTCGAAGCCGGCACAAGGTTAATGTCTGGAGCTTCGGGAGATGAAATAGTTCGTCGTTATCGACGGCGCGTAGCAGCGAATGCGAAGCGTCTCGGCAAATCGAACTTGGGTCCCCTAAAGCGAACACGGCGCCGACGAAAGTAGCCGACCAATCGCCGCCATGCGCGTCTGCGCCGGCCGCTGCTGTGAAGGGTTTCGGATGCCGGCCGCCGAGCACGCGGCGCCGTCCTTCACGCGGCCGGCATCCGAAACCCTTCACAAAGTGCGACTTGGCGGAAGGCAGCTCGTGGCGCAAACCGGATTTCGCAAACCGACCCACTGCTGCAAGGGCTGAAAGCGATGTTACAGTTACGATAGCGTTGTGCCGTCGCGCCGCGCTACGATCCGCCGATGGACTGATGGTAGTCAGCAGTTGGGAATGTCAGGAGCGGGAGCATGAAGGCAATTGCACTGGCGGCCGTCCTGCTCACTGCTTCACTTGCGCCGGAAATCGTACGCACCACGGCCCAGCAAGTCGCGAGCTGGCAAATGTCGCATTTTCATGAAGTACCCCAGGCGCCTGAAACAGATTGGACACGCGCCGCCTTCTATATCGGTCTCGCAAGATGGGCCGCGACACCAGGTCAGATGAAGTACTTCGACGCGATCCGCGAGCTTGGAGAACGCACCGGTTGGCAGATCGGCAACAGCGACTGGGCGCCCCCGATCTACCTTGCGGACGATCATGCCATCGGGCAGGTCTACATCGCCGCCTATGATCATTTCGGCGATCGGCGCATGATCGAGCCGACCGTGCAGCGGCTGGAATATATCCTGCAGCACCCACCACAGGTCTCGCTCGAATTCGACAACGCAGAGTGCCTGCAGCGATGGTGCTGGTCTGACGCCATCTTCATGGGGCCGGCGACATGGTTCGGCATTGCGCGCATCCAGAAGGACCAGCGCTTCCGCGATTATGCCGACAGGGAATTCTGGGCCACGAAGGACTTCCTATTCGATAGCCAGGAGCACCTGTTCTACCGCGACAGCCGCTTCATCGGGAAAACTGGCGCACATGGCGAAAAGATATTGTGGGGCCGCGGTAATGGCTGGGTGCTCGCTGGGCTTGCCAACATCCTGCGAGAGCTTCGTCCCGGCGACCCGCTGCGCGAGAAATACGTCAACCTGTTCGTCGAGATCGCAGATCGCGTAGCGAGCCTGCAGCGCCCGGATGGCTTCTGGTCCACATCGTTGCTCGCTCCGCCCGAGGTAGGCACCCCGGAATCCAGTTGCACTGGATTCCTGACCTACGGCCTTGCCGCCGGGGTGCGGATGGGACTTCTCGACGCAAAGCGGTTTAGTCCAGTAATTGAACAAGGCTGGCGGGCTCTGGCATCGGCGACGGTCAACGGCCGGCTCGGCCGCGTGCAGCAGATTGGCGACAGGCCGGACGCCGTTCAGATCACGGACACCCAACTCTACGGGTCTGGCGCTCTCTTGTTGGCTGCATCTGAACTAGTCCACTAACATCACATCATCAGAAGGCGGCATGTGCACGACGTGTGCACCGGGAAATCAACAGAAATCTACTCTCGGCCAATTTGAAGCAGTGGCGCTCTGCATGTTGTGTATCGGCTGTTCTCGCGCGCGATTGGCGTGTGAAGATCGATCGCGAGACCAGGTCGTGTCCCCTCTCAGGGGTCTCATCCCGCAAGAAACCCGCCGTCCACCGCGACCACCGTACCTGTCGCATATTGCGAAGCCGGCATGCAGAGGAAGGCGACTGCACCGGCAATATCTTCCGGCTGCCCCCATCGCTTGAAAGCAGTGCGGTCGGCAATGCGCTGATAATGAGCGCGATCGGTGCGGCCGGCGGCGTTGATCGCTGTCTCGACGTAGCCGGGCGCAACCGCATTGACACGAACGCCGTCCTCAGCCCAGGCCAGGGCCAGCGCCTTGGTCAGCATCACGACGCCGCCCTTGCTAGCGCAATAAGCGGGAATCCGCGGCAGCGCCAGCGTGGCGTTCATCGAGGCGATGTTGACGACCGATCCCTTGCTGTCCGCGAGCAGGGGGCGGAATGCCAAACAGGTCCGGAACGTGCCGGTGAGATTGACATCGAGCACCTTCATGAAGGTCTCGATCTCATATTCCTTGTCGCGCGCCAGAATGCCGGCGCAATTGACCAGCGCATCGACGCGGGTGTGTCGTTGGGCGAAGGACGTCACCTCGGCATCATTGGTCACGTCGAGCGTCGCGAGCGTGAGGCCTGCGCGCGGCTTGAGGAGGGATCGCGCGAGATCGGCGTCATTGACGCCAGTTGCGGTCACCGTCGCGCCGAGATCGCAGAACTGGTTGCTGATGGCGGCGCCGATATCGCCGGCGCCGCCGATCACGACGGCATGGAATCCGGGGGCCAAATCAAAATTGGAATTCATCGGGATCATCATTCTTCAGGGGTTTGAAGGCGGCGCCGTGGACTCGCGGACCACCAGCGAGTAGTCGACCTCGTGGTGCATGATGGTCTGCTCGCCCGCGAGACTTCGGACCAGATATTCGCCGGCGCGCTGCCAGGTTTCGCCGGTGGGAACGTGAATGGTGGTCAGGCTCGGCCGCAAATGGCGGCTCCAGTCGAGATCGTCGAAGCCGACGACCGACAGGTCACGCGGCACCGAAAATCCGCTGCGCTCCGCCTCGAGCAGAACGCCATAGGCGATGACGTCGTTACCGCAGACGACGGCCGTGGGCCGGTCCTCCAGACTGAGGAGATAACGCGCCGCTTCCCGCGCATCGTCGAGCGTATAGGGCACCTCGACATGCCATTGCGAAGGCAGCGCCAGCCCGGCCTCAGTCAACGCGCGGCGAAAGCCGGCAACGCGCGCGCTGGCGCGGTCATTGTTGCGCTGGAGCGCGGACACTATTCCGATCCTGCGATGGCCAAGCTCGATGACATGCGTTGCGGCACGATGGGCGGCGGCTTCATTGTTGGTGCCGACGCAAGGGTAGGGGCGGTCCGGCTGATAGATGCCGACATTGATGAAGGGCACCGCATTGTCGGCAAGCAGCTTGCGCAGCCCTTCGTGATGGCAGTCGCCGCGAAGCACGAGGCCATCGACGCCGCGGCCGATCAGATTGCGCGCCTGTTGCAACTCGACGTCGAGATCATAGCCACTCGTGGTGAGGAACAGCATGTAGCCCACCGACGAGAGATATTTTTGCAACGAGGCGATGCCGCGCGCGAACATGGTGTTGTCGATCGTGGGCACGATTGCGCCAAACGTACGCGATCGTCGCGACGACAGGATGCGGGCCGGCGCATGCGGGATGTAACCGACGGCTTCGATCGCCTGCGCGATGCGCGCACGCAAGGACGGACTCACCGCGTCGGGATTGTTGAGTGCACGCGAGACGGATGCCGTCGACACGCCGGCTCGTGCCGCGACGGCGCGGATGCCTTGCTTCGCTAATCTGGCGGCCGGCAGATCCATGAATGTAACGTTACAGTCGTGGTTCAGGGTGGCAGAGAGAAATTTCTGCAATGATGTCCTACGTTGGGCGAATTGTCCATTGCTTGACAGGAGTGAGATGAGGCTTAGAATGTAACCGTTTTCAGAAAGGCGCTTCAGAAGGGGCGCTGCCGGGTGGGCGGACAAGCCGGGTCAGGGAGGAGTTCAAATGAACGCCAGGATGTTTGCGGCGCGCGTCGCGTTGCCGGTTCTCGCGGTCATCGCTGTCAGCAGCGAGGGGCGTGCGGCGGATTTCGACTGGAAGAAATTTCAAGGCAAGACCGTAACCTTTCTCGTCAACAACAATCCCGTTGCGCAGGCGCTGCTTGCCTACAAGGCCGATTTCGAAAAGCAGACCGGCATGACCTTGAAGGTCGACGGCTACCAGGAACAGCAGATGCGCCAGCGCCTGGTCACGGTGATGAACGCGCATAGCGATGAGGTCGACGTGTTCATGACGCTGCCGTCGCGCGAGGGTGAGCAGTTCGCCGCGACCGGCTGGTATGCCGATCTCTCGGCCATGGCGAAGAACGACGTGGCGAAGGAGTACGATCCGGCCGGACTGAGCCAGGCCCTGCTCAAGGCGGCGACCTTTGGCGGCAAGCTGACCAGCATGCCGATGAACATCGAGGGGCCGATCTTCTATTACCGTACCGACATCTTCAAGAAGTGCGGCCTCGAGCCGCCGAAGACCATCAAGGATGTCGAGGCGGCTGCGGCGAAGATCAAGGCTTGCGACAGCTCGGTCACGCCGTTCGTCTCGCGCGGGCTGAAGCCGGCCGTCGCCTATACGTTCAGCAACATGCTGCACAATATCGGCGGCAGCTATATCGCCGGCGGCAAGTCAAACCTCTGCTCGGTCAAGGGCAAGGAGGCGCTCGACACCTACAGCCGGCTGCTGCGCGACTTCGGCCCGCCCGGCGTCGTCAACTACAGCTTCCAGCAAATTTCGGCGCTCTATCGCGGCGGCCGGGCCGCCATGTCGTTCGAATCCTCCAACGAGCTGCGCACCGTGATGGACGGCGGTGCTCGGCTCAAGGATACCGCCCTGATCCCGTTCCCGGCCGGCGAGGCCGGTCAGGTGCCGACCGTGATCGGTTGGGGCATGGCCGTCTCCTCGCACAGCAAGCAGCCCGATGCGGCCTGGTACTTCGTGCAATGGGCGACGAGCCCGGCCGTTCAGAAGAAGATGGCGCTCCAGGGGATTGCGCCGCCGCGGCCGTCGGTCGCCAACGATCCTGAATACCGCAAGTGGATCGACGAGGAGCCGGTGCGGAAGGAGTGGCAAGCGGCGCTCGACGTGCTCGCAACGAAGGGCTCTTCCGAGGTCGGCTATCCCATCGTCGCCAACCCGGAATCGCGCGAATTCATCGGCCAGGCTGTGCAGGATCTGATCCTGAAGCAGAAGACCGTCGACCAGGCTTGCGCAGACGCCGACAAGGCGCTCGACGCGCTGATCGCGCAGAAGTAACGGCACGGAACGCCTGCCGCCTTCACGCGGCTGGACCCTCATTGGATCAAGGAATGTAGGCATGTCGGACGCGGCTGCGACATTGACGCAGGACCGGCAAAGGCTGGAACTGTCGGCGCTCTCGGCGCCGGCGGTGATCTTCACCGTCGCGATGATCGCGTTTCCGGTGATCTATACGGTGTGGCTCGGCTTCCAGAGCTTTTCGTCGACCGGCAAGCAATCCTTCGTGGGCTTGGCGAACTATGCAAAGCTCGTGTCCGACCATGAGTTCTGGAACGGGCTCTGGGTGACCATCGCGCTTTATGTGCTCTCGCTGGCGCTGCAACTCGTGTTAGGCGTCTGGCTGGCGCTGGTCCTGTTCCACGCCAAGCGCCTGCCGGGCATCGTGCGCTCGCTGTTCATTTCGCCCTTCATGATGCCGCCGGTGGTGGCTGGCATGATGTGGATTGTCATTCTCGATCCGTCGTTGGGGGCGGCCAACTATATCCTGCAATTTCTCGGCCTGCCGCCATCGGAGTGGCTAGCGTCGCCGACCTGGGTCATTCCGACCTTCGCGCTGATCGATACCTGGCAGTGGACGCCTTATGTGGCGTTGATCGTGCTTGGCGGACTGCAGTCGCTGCCGCCCAGCGTCTACGAGGCCGCGCAGATCGACGGCGCGTCCGCATTCAAGACCTTCCAGCGGATCACGCTGCCGCTGCTGTTGCCGACCATCGTCACCGCGGCGATCCTGCGCAGCGTCGATTTGCTGCGCTTCTTCGATATCATCTACATCACGACGCAGGGCGGCCCCGGCAATGCGTCGAACACGCTCAACATCTATGGCTTTCGGGTCGGCTTCGAGTTCTTCAACATCGGCTATGCCAGTGCGCTGATGCTGACCTTGACCGCGATCGTGTTCGGCGCAGTGCTCGCCTGCAACCGCCTGCGCGGCGCGGTCGCCTGGTAGGTGAAGCGATTATGGATGCGTCCACCACCGACCGCTGGATCCGCTGCCTCAACCTGCTGCAGCTTGTGCTGGCGGGCATCATCATCATGACGCCGACGGTCTGGATGGTGTTGTCGTCGCTCAAGCCCTCCTTCGAGGTGACGGCCTATCCGCCGACATTGGTCTTCACGCCGACGCTGAGCAATTACGTCGAGCTCACGAAAACCACGCCGTTCCTGAGCTACGCCCTCAACAGCCTCATCGTCACCATCGGTTCAACTGCGCTCGGATTGTTGTTCGGTATCCCGGCGGCCTTCGCCGTCTCGTGGACGCGGATTTCATGGCCGGCGATCCTGACGCTCGCGGCACGCATGGCACCGGGTACGCTGTTCCTGCTGCCCTGGTACGTGATGTTCCGGCAGGTCGGCATGATCGGCTCGTACACCGCACTGATCCTCAGCCACGCGGTGATTACGCTGCCGATCGTGATCTGGATCCTGCTGCCGTCGTTCGACGCCATCCCGCGCAGCGTCTTCGAGGCGGCACAGGTCGACGGATGCAGCGTGACGCGGATTCTCTGGCGGATCGCGCTGCCTCTGGTAGCCTCCGGCATCGCCGTCTCGGCGATCCTCGCCTTCGTGTTCTCGTGGAACTACTTCCTGTTTGCGCTGGTGCTCTCCAACGGCGACACCAAGACGCTGATCGCGGCAGCCTTCAATTTCATCGGTGAAGGCTCGACGCAATGGGGCGCGCTCATGGCCGCGGCGACGCTGATCGCATTGCCGCCGCTGGTGCTGGCGGCTCTCGTTCAGCGCTGGCTGGTGTCCGGGCTGACGCTCGGTGCGGTGAAAGGCTAGGTATCTCATGAACGTATCACCACGTCCGAATTCGATCATGCAGGCGGCGGTCTTCCATGGCCACGACCGCATCACCATCGAGCGTGTGGCGATGCCTGATGTCGGGGCAGGTGAGGTGCTGGTGCGGGTCTCCCGCACGGCGCTGTGCGGTTCGGACTTCAAGCTCTGGCACAAGGGTGCCGAGTTCACCGCGGGCCACGAGATCTTTGGCGTGGTCGAGCAGCCCGGCCACCGCCTGCATGGGCGCCGCTGCGCCGTTTACATCCCGCTGCACTGCGGCCACTGCGCCGCCTGCAAGCGCGGCGATACGCAAATGTGCTTGGAGGTCTCAAGCCTGATCGGCTGGAACAGGCCGGGGGGCTATGCCGAATATGTGCCGGTGCCGGAAAACTGTCTGCTGCCGGTGCCCGATGACATCGAGGATAGCCTCGCGCCGCTTCTGCTCGACGTGATTGGCACGTCCGGTCATGCCGTACGGTTTGTCAGTCGCGTCGTGCCACCGAGCGATGCGGGGCCGGTTCTGGTGATGGGCGCGGGCCCGGTCGGACTAGGAGTCGTGCTGGTGCTTCGCAGCCTTGGCTACGACGAGGTTTATGTCGCAGATCCGAATGTGACGCGCTTGAAGATCGCGCAGTCCTTCGGCGCCAAGGCGCACCCGGTCGGCGAGACGTCGAAGCGCTTCGCCCTCATCATGGAGTGCTCCGGCGCGCATGTGGCACGCAATCTCGGGATCGAGCTCGTGTTGCCACGCGGCGCGCTGGTGCTGGTCGGCGAAAATGCGGCGCCCTGGACCATCGAGGAAGGCAAGGTGTTCCGCCGCAAGGATTTTTACATGATCCGGACCTTCTATTTTCCGGTCTCGGATTTCGAGCCGAACATCGCGCTGTTGCGGCAGTACAAAGACGAGTATCGCGTGCTCGTCGATGGGGAGTTCGGTCTTTCCGCGCTGCCCGAGAATTTCGCGCGCTTCGCCAGGGGCGAGCTCATCAAGCCTGTGCTGGCGCTGGACTAGTGATCATGGCCTCGATCTCGATCCGCAATCTCGTCAAGCGCTACGGCAATTTCACCGTGATCCCGGATCTCAATCTGGAGATCGCGGACCATGAGTTCGTCGTCTTCGTCGGCCCATCCGGCTGCGGCAAGTCAACCCTGCTGCGGATCATCGCGGGCCTCGAGCCGATCACGTCCGGAGACCTCTACATCGGCGACAAGCGCGTCAACGGCGTGCAGGCCGCGCAGCGCGACATCGCCATGGTGTTCCAGGATTACGCGCTCTATCCGCACATGCGGGTCTACGACAACATGTCGTTTGCGTTGGAGTTGCGGGGAACGCCGAAGGCGGAGATCGACGCGCGGGTGAAGCGCGCTGCGGCGCTGCTGCACATCGAGCCGTACCTCGATCGCAAGCCGAAAGAGCTGTCCGGCGGGCAGCGCCAGCGCGTTGCGATGGGACGCGCGATCGTGCGCAATCCCAAGGCGTTTCTGTTCGACGAGCCGCTGTCGAACCTCGACGCGAAGCTGCGCGGGCAGGTGCGTGCCGAGATCAAGGCATTGTCGCAGGAGCTCAAGACCACGATGGTCTTCGTCACCCACGACCAGATCGAAGCCATGACCATGGCCGACCGTATCGTGGTCCTGCAGAGCGGCACGATCCAGCAGTACGACACGCCGGAGACGGTTTACGAGCGGCCGGCCAACCAGTTCGTGGCCGGCTTCATCGGTTCGCCGGCGATGAATTTCTTCCCGGTCGAATGGCGACAGGAGCACGCGATCCTTTCGCAAGGCGGAACGGTGGTGCCGCTAGGCGACGAAACGGCAAACCGGCTGCGGCGTGCCGGCACCGGTGTCCTTGGCATTCGTCCCGAACATTTTGCCGTCGCGGCCGAGACGACCGACGGCATTGCCGTAAGCGTCAGGCTCGTCGAACCGCTCGGCTCGGATACGCTGATTCATTTCGATCTCGCCGGCGCCTCCGCCATCGCCCGGGTCGATCCGTCACTGCGGCCGAAGGTCGGCGATCGCCTCAGCCTCCGTCCGCAACCGGGCAAGACGCATTTGTTCGACGCAGCCAACGGACAGGTCTTGCGGTGAGCTCGCCAGCGAACATCGGAAATCTATCAGCGCTGGCGGACGTCGCGTCCGGAACCCGGCATGTGCAGCTCATTTGCCTCGGTCTGTCCGCGCTCGACCAGGTTTGGCGTGTCGATCGGCTCTTTGCGAGCGGAAGCGAGAAGATCAAGAGCCTGGACTACGCGACCCTCGGCGGTGGCATGGCCGCCAATGCCGCGGTTACCGTTGCGCGGCTCGGCGCGTCGGTCGCGTTCTGGGGGCGGGCAGGGAATGATGCCGCCGGCCACGAGATGCGGTCGGCCTTCGTTGCCGAGGGCGTCGACGTCGAGAATTTCCGGCTGTTTGCCGATGGTCGCTCGTCGGTCTCCGGGATCATCGTCGACAGCTCCGGCGAGAGGCAGATCGTCAATTTCCGCGGCCTCTATCCGGAGGCAGCGGATTGGCTGCCACTGGAGGCGGTCGCACGCGCATCTTGCGTGCTGGCCGATCCGCGTTGGACGGAGGGAGCCGCGACGTTGTTTCGCGAAGCCCGCGCGCGAGGCATTCCGACGGTGCTCGACGGCGACATGGCCGATGCCAAGGTGTTCGAGCGGTTGCTTCCGCTGACGGACCACGCGATCTTCTCCGAGCCCGCGCTGACCTCCTTTGCCGGCTCGGCCAAGGATCAATCGCTCGCTGCACTCGCGCGCTACGGCTGCCGTGCCATCGCGGTCACGCGCGGGGAGGACGGCGTGAGCTGGTACGAGAGCGGCCGCCTGCATCGGCAGGCCGCCTTTGCCGTCGACGTCGTCGACACTACCGGCGCGGGCGACGTCTTTCACGGCGCCTATGCGCTTGCAATCGGCGTCGGCCTCGATGTGCGCGACGCCATGGCGTTTTCGGCAGCGACGGCTGCGATGAAATGCCGCCACGCGGGCGGACGTAACGGAATCCCCACCATCAACGAGTGTCTTGCATTCATGAGGACGAAGCCATGAGAACGATTGGAAAGAACCGCGGCCTGGCGCGTTTGGCTGACCTAGATGGTCACTTCCGCATGGTCGCGCTGGATCAGCGGCCGCCGCTGTTCGATGCTATCGCGAAAGCGAAGGGGATTACGCGGGACCAGGTCGAATACTCCGACGTCACGGCGGCGAAGCGTCTCCTCGTGGAAAACCTCGCGCCGCATTGCAGCTCGATGCTGTTCGATCCGAATTTCGCGGTGCCGGCTGCGATCGATCTCCTGCCGCCACGCTGCGGTCTCATCATGACCCTCGAAGAGCACCGCGTCGAGGAAACGCCGGGCGGACGCAAGTCGAGGGCGATCACCAACTGGAGCGTGGAGAAGATCCGCGCCATGGGCGGCGACGCCGTCAAGGTGCTGGCGTGGTACCGGCCGGATGCCGACCCCGCGGTAAACGAGCATCAGAAGCGCTTTGTCCGCGAGGTCGGGCAGGATTGTGACCGCCACGACATTCCCTATGTCCTGGAGCTATTGGTATACCCGTTCCTCGGCAGTGCCAATCACACCGCCGACTACGTGGAAGCGCCGGGCAAGCTTCCCGGTCTCGTCATCGAGAGCGTGCGCGAGTTTGCCAAGCCGGAATATGGCGTTGATCTCTTGAAGCTGGAGAGTCCGCTTGCCGCCAACAGTCTGCCCGCCCGCGACGGCAGCGCTGCGGCGAAGGCCGCGCAGAAGGAGTTCGATGCGATCGGCGATATCTGCCGCGACCGGGGCATCCCCTGGGTGCTGCTGTCAGGCGGCGCCGCGCCGGAGAAGTTCGAGCGCGTCCTCGACTTCGCCTATGCCGCGGGCGCGGGTGGATTCCTTGCGGGCCGTACGATCTGGCTCGATGCCGTGCTGAAGAACTTCCCCGACCGCGCGGCAGTCGCTGCCAGCCTGCGCAAGGATGGCCTCGCCGTGCTCGAGCGTCTCAACGATCTGACGACGGCCAAGGGAACCCCCTGGAAGGCTCGCTTTCCGGTGTTCACCGACATCAAGCAAGAGGGCGACTTCGCGCGCGCCTACTGAGACTACGACGATTGAGGGCACAGTATTACAGCGGCCGCAAGGAGCGCGTCTCATTGGTATTTACGAGCGCCAGGTCGCGATCGTGGTCTTCAGAGCATCAACGGTACGGAGCACGGTGCTCTCGGAACGCCGCCGCCAACGCCCTTAGGGCTGCCCGCGACCGCTGGTCCGTCAAGGACGAATGGAGCACCACTTCGGATGAGGGAAGCGGAGGAAGGCCAAACCGCTCGCCGACATCGATAGTGCCGGCAGGCGCTATCCGATATGACAGAGGGGCGATTGCCAGCCCTGCCGCGACGGCGGCATGGACAGCGGAAGAACCGCCCCCAAGAAACACTTCGGTCCATGTTATGCCCGCCGCATCGAGCGCATGTGTTGCTATGTTACGGACGCCGCAGGTTGGAGTCAGCGCAGCCAGGCGCAGCGGCTCTCCCTGTCGGTGCTCGAACCCTTGCGCCGCGAACCAGCCAAAACGCTCGTGTGCCAGCGTCTCCCCATCCCGGCGATCGTCCTCGCGCTGGATGATCGCGGCATCGAGCCGTCCCTGATCGAACAGGTCCAGAAGTTTGCGCGAGCTATCGAGTTGTACTTCGATCGTCAGCTTCGGATCGTGGGCGTGGAGCCGTGCCAGCAAGTTCGGAACCTCCGGCCCTGCGACATGGGCAGCAATGCCGAGGCCAAAGTGTCTCGGGGGCGCATTGAGTCCGGCAACGGCGCGCTCGTGAGCCGCGATAAATTCCCGAGCCCCCTCCAGAAAGGCAGCCCCTTGCGCCGACGGCCGCACCGATCGGGGAGTCCGCTCGATCAGCCGATGCCCGATGCGATCCTCAAGCCGTTTGAGCTTCACGCTGATTGCACCCTGCGTGGTGCCCAGAGCTTCGGCCGCGCGCGTGAAGCTCTGCAGGTCGGCCACCATCACGAAAGCTCTTACGGCATCCACATCGAGCGAGAGCATTCCATTATCCGAATTTGTTGTCTCTGAAATCTATATTGATCCGGTTTTGTTGTAGTCAAGGGCCCCCTATGTTCGGCATCTGACGTGGGCGGCGAACCCGAGACCCGAGTTTCTTCGATCGAGCGAACCTCCTGCCTGCATGTCAGCGATCGGCACCAGGCTTGGAGGTGAAAGTCATGACGATTTCAGCAACACAGCGAAACACCGTCGCCCTGGCGGCCGTCTGCCTCGCGTCTCTCATGTTCGGGCTGGAGATTTCCAGCGTTCCGACGATTCTGCCGACGCTGGAGACGGTGCTGCATGCCGACTTCCAGCAGCTCCAGTGGATCATGAACGCCTATACGATCGCGGTCACGACTGTGCTGATGGCGACGGGCACGCTTGCAGATCGTTACGGCAGAAAGCGTGTCTTCGTCGTCAGCATCGTCGTCTTCGGCATGGCCTCCCTGATCTGCGGCTTGGCGCAGGACGCCCTCGTTCTCATAGTGAGCCGGTTTCTTCAGGGCATGAGCGGTGGGGCGATGCTGATCTGTCAGGTTGCCGTTCTCTCCCACCAATTCCGGGGGGGACCGGAGCGCGCACGGGCCTTTGCCGCCTGGGGCATCATCTTCGGGATCGGCCTCGGCTTCGGTCCGATCATTGGCGCGGCGATCGTCGCGATCTCCAACTGGCAATGGGTGTTCTTGGTCCATGCCGTCATCGCCGCGGTCACCACTGTCCTCGCCGAGGCCGGGGTGCAAGAATCGCGCGATCCCGACGCGAAGCACCTTGATATCGTAGGCATCGTGACGCTCTCGACGTCGGTGTTCTGCGTGGCCTTCTATATCACACAAGGGCCCGACCTGGGCTTTTGGAGCCCGACAGGTTTCGCCATCATTGCAATCGCGGTCCTGAGTTTCGCAGGCTTCGTGCTGGCCGAGACGCGCAGCACCCGCCCGATGTTCGACTTCTCCGTTTTCCGGGTTCGGACCTTCTCGGGCGCTCTCCTGGGATCGATGGGCATGAACTTCAGCTTCTGGCCTTTCATGATCTATCTTCCGATTTTCTTCCGAAGCGCGCTCGGTTACGGCAATGTCGCGGCCGGCCTGGCGCTGCTCTCCTACACGCTGCCGAGTCTCGTGGTGCCACCATTTGGCGAGCGGATCCTGCTGCGCTTCGGGGCCAGGATCGCCATCCCGACCGGACTTTTCGTCATCGGCCTTGGCTTCATGTTGATGTGGGCCGGCAGCGGCGTTGAACAACCCAGTTGGTTGACGCTGCTGCCTGGTTGTTTGCTTGCGGGCATCGGGCTGGGGCTGACCAACACGCCGGTGACCAACACGACGACCGCATCGGTATCGAGCACGCGCGCCGGCATGGCGTCAGGTATCGATATGAGCGCTCGGATGATTTCGCTGGCGATCAACATCGCTCTGATGGGCTTCATCCTGATCGCGGGCATATCCTCCTGGCTGAGGAGCGCGCTTCCTGCAGTGCTTGATGCACCGCGCCTGCAACGTCTTGCAGAAAGGATAGCGGGCGCGAGTGCCCATATATCTGACTTCCCGGAACTGAACTCCCTGCCGGCGGCGGACACTGCTGTGCAAGACGCACTGGTTCATGGCTTCAGGTTGGTGATGCTCTATGGAGGACTCTCGGTGTGGATCCTGGCTCTGTCGAGCTTCCTGATCTTCGGCCAAAAAGCGGTTGTTCCGACAAAGAGAAAAACTACTGTAGGTGCAACGTCGGTTTGATGGTCTTGTCGGAATGCGTATTGATTTTCCTCGCAAATTGTACGCTTCTCAATTAGTGGCTCCGTTATGCCGTGCAAGGAATGGCAATAAAAATGTCTCTCCGACGGCAGATCCGTCGAAAAAGAGATTTACTGCTCTCTGGCGCACGAGACGGATGGAAGAATGGTACGTCGAACTGCACTAGCGACGGATCTGGCCTGCGTTCTCGTCGCCTCATTGTTGCTGGCATGGAGCAGCGTGTGCGTGCTCGCCCAGCCGAGGAACGAGACCACGCAAGGCGGCGAGGAGGTGGTCTTTGATATTCCGTCGCAGCCGCTTGCGGCGGCGCTCAGCGCTTATGGGGCAATAGCCGGCGTGCAGGTTCTCTATGAGACGGCCCTGGCCGCGGGCAGGCCGCGAACAATTACAACGCCGATGGCTCGGTGGCCTATGTGGCCGGCGCGGTGTTGCCGGCCGCCGTAACACTGGGGGCCGGTATGCGGCTCGGCGCCGGCACCACGTTGCGGACGCCGGTGGCCGTGGCCGCGCTGATTTGGCCTAAGGCCGTTGCTCTGCCGGTAGAGATGACCGTCGCTGCCCCGATCCAACTCGCGCGCGGATCGTTGATTCCGTCGATGACCTGGATCGAACTGCCGGGTAATCAGCCGGTCAACCTGCGCCCGGTCGTGAACGGGGTACAGGGTCGCAACTGGGCGGTCGCGCCGATGCTGGGCGCAGGCGCGCTGTCATGGGGTCTGCACCTGGTGGCCGGCGCCGACCTCGGCTCGGCAGACCGGCGCGCGCTGAACCCCGCTTCCGCCGGGGCCATCAAGCTGGCCGACACGCACGCTGTCAAAGGGTTTGTGGCGGCGGAGTCGATCGGTGGCATCAAACTCCTCTACCGGTCAGGCAACGGGTTGAACGATGCCTTCGATCCGCGCGGTATCGATCCGTTCATCGCGACATCCTCAGACGCGCGATCCGGCATCACATTGGTGCCCGGCGACTCCGCAGTTTACCTTGAAACCTCGGGTGATCTCGTGCTCGGCGGGGTCGGTGATCCGGGCCGCTCTCAGACACCCAATCAGTCGGCCTTCTCCGTGGGCGGGATGAACTATCCCGGCGGCGGAGTGAACTGGTTCACGCTGTGGACTGATCACACCGCGATCAACCTGATCTCCGCCGGCGGCAACCTCACGCCCACCACCTCGTCGTCCGAGATCCCGTATCGGAACAGCGATCACAACGCTGCGGACGGATCGATCACCTATCCGTCTATTCTCCGCGTGGCGGCGCTGGGCGGCAATATCTATTACGGCGTCAACGCATTGTCCTACATGCGAAACGACCCCAATATCGTTCCGGCCTTCGTTACCCTGGCGCCATCGACTCACGGTGCATTGGAAATGCTTGCCGCAGATTCGATCTATGCGGGGCAATACTCGTTCAACATGTCCGGTTCCGGCGTGGCTTTGCCGACGCCGTTCAATCCGGCCTTTATTGGCAGTGGGGCAGGATTCCCGGTCATCAAGGTGAGCAACACCTTGCCCGGTACAACGCCGTTGGCTCTGTTTGCCTTCGGGCCTAACAGCGCCGTGATCGGCATCAGCCGCGACCCGAACGCGGATGCTATCCGCTTCTACGCGCGGGAAGGAGACATCGTTGGCCTCAGCACGGGCGAGACCCTCATTTCCAGTTCCGTGGAGGCCCGATTTGGTACAACGCCGCAGCCCCCGTCATGGTGCGCGCGGGCCGCGATATCGTCGGCGCGGGCCTTGCGCCCGGCGTAACGAAAATAAGCGCGGTGGGAGGGTTCAATTCGCGCGGCAATCTGATCGTGCATAATAACCCGAATGACATATCGATCGTGTCCGCTGGCCGCGACATCGTGTTTGCCAATTTCGATATCGCTGGTCCCGGCGTGTTGGAAGTCTCGGCGGGACGCAACCTGTATCAGGCCGACAAAGGCTCCATCACCAGCATCGGCCCGATCGCAATTGATGATAAGCGACCTGGCGCCAGCATCCTGATGCAGGCGGGCGTTGGCACGAACGGGCCGGACTATGCAGCACTGACGACATATCTCGATCCGGCCAATCTTGCGGTGACGGGCGTGCCGTTGGCTGATCAGGCCGGCAAGGTCGCCAAGACCTACGAGAAAGAGCTGGCCGACTGGCTCAAGGAGCGGTTCGACTTCGCCGGCACCGTCGAGGAGGCGAGGACGTATTTTGCCGTGCTTGCACCGGAGCAGCAGGGCAGCTTCCTGCGCCAGGTGTACTTCGCCGAGCTGAAAGCCGGTGGCCGCGAATACAACGATCGGCAGAGCTCGCGCTACGGCAGCTACTTCCGCGGCCGTCAGGCCATCGCCACGCTGTTCCCGGAGCGGGATGAAG
This sequence comes from Bradyrhizobium sp. Arg237L, assembly GCF_029990105.1. Lineage (NCBI taxonomy): Bacteria > Pseudomonadati > Pseudomonadota > Alphaproteobacteria > Hyphomicrobiales > Nitrobacteraceae > Bradyrhizobium > Bradyrhizobium sp. Arg237L. The sequence goes on from NZ_JAQMIL010000010.1 coordinate 76,971, forward strand.
CGGGCAATGTCCTGCAGCGGGCCGGCGACATCATCATGTTCGGCGGCTCGGGCGTGCGCAGCAATTTCGGCGGCGACATCCAGATGCTGGCCCCGGGAGGCCAGATCGTGGTGGGCGTCGAGGGCCAGGTGCCGCCTGCGTCGGCCGGCGTGCTGACGCTCGGTCCGGGTGGCATCCAGATGTACTCCAAAGGCTCGATCCTGCTCGGCCTGTCGCGCATCATGGCGACCATGGGCGGCGATGTCCTCGCCTGGTCGGCGGAGGGCGACATCAACGCCGGCCGCGGCGCCAAGACGACGATCGGCTATGTCCCGCCGCGGCGCGTCTACGACGATTACGGCATGGTGACGCTGTCGCCGAACGCTCCGTCTTCGGGCGCGGGCATCTCCGCCCGCAGCGTTATCCCCGGTATCCGAAGCGGCGACGTCGACCTGATCGCGCCGCTCGGCACCATCGACATCGGCGAGGCGGGTGTCAGCGGCCGCAACGTCAACCTCGCGGCGTTGCAGATCATCAACGCCGCCAACATCCAGGCGCAGGGCAATGTCACCGGCGTGCCCACGGTGCAGGCGCCGCCGGTCGCGGCATTGTCCACCAGCAGCAACCTGACGGCGGCGACGCAACAGGCTCAACCAATCGCGCCCAGCACCAACGACCGTCCGTCGATCATCATCGTCGAATTCCTCGGGTTCGGCGGCGGCGACGGGACCTCGCCGGATGGCGGTGAGGAGCGCCGTCGACGTGACCAAGGTCGACAGAGCTACGATCCGACGAGTTCGGTCCAGTATGTGGGCGTGGGGCAGTTGACGGACGATCAATTGCGGAAACTGACGCCGGAGGAGCAGCACCGGCTCGCCCGCCAATAGTCGGCGGACCTGCGCACGAACGTGTCGTTGAGGCTGCGGCTCGGCCTCAACGGACGCAACTTCAATTTGTTGTTGAATCGCGGAAGCTGGCTGATATCGGCAAACGGAAGCCAGTCGAACACTCGCTTGGCCGGCCGACATAGCGTCGAGCGCCTTACGCCTTGCACCATGCGGATGATTGAGGAAGGTAACGCAAGTTGGTTCGGTGCGGCGAAGGCGGTAGCGCTCCCGCGCCGCCGAAGCAGACGCTGCGCCCCCATGATGGGCTGGAGCGAGAATTCAAATTTTTCAATTGGTTAGTGGGCAGCATGTGCACGACGTGTGCACCGGGAGATCCCTCGTCCTGCAACCGCCATATCTCGATCAGGCCGCCTGGGTTTTTGCCAAACAGGCAGCCTTCTATCGTGTCGAGCTTCAGCAGGGCCAGCAAGGAGGATGGTGCTGTCGCGTAAATCCGATAGCGGCATCGTTTCCTTGTAGCTGGCCGTTTGCTCGTCAGCGCAAACCATTGGTGGTCCTGGCCGGACACCGAGCAGAACGAATCTGCTTTGCCTGAATCGGCCGTCACCGAACGTGCATTGCAGAAGACTCCGGCGTGTTTCGAATAGGCTCGTCGGAGCCCGACGCCAAAAGGGGCCGTTGTCGTGGGCGAGGCGATCTGTATTTCCCGGCTGGAATCGGGCCTAAATAGTAAAATAATATTACTAGTCAGGGCCTTCCTGGCGTGAAATATTGGCTTAGCTGCCTCAAACGAGCAGCCCGAAGGTGCCATGCCACCGCTACGCCGGCGGAGAGCACCCGGAAACAAGCATTTCGGGAGAACGCGCCTCATGCCTCTCAAAGCCTTTCGTGCAGCTATCGTTACGTCGCCAACCTCGTGGCGCGCATCCTGCCGTTCGCCTCGATCGCGCTGCAGCGGGCAATGACCGCGGTGGCGCATCGCTCGGCGGTCGCCAGTGCTGGGGCAAACCCATGACTTCGCAGCTTGTCGTGATTCCGACGCGGCGCGCCCATTCTAATCATGCCGAGGTGGCCCGCAGCATTGGCACTGACATCATCGCCGGCCGCTATGCGGAAGGGACCCGGCTGCCCGGTGACGCCGAACTCACCGCGATGTTCGGTGTCTCACGCCCAGTGCTGCGCGAGAGCGTGAAGACGCTGGTGGCCAAGGGGCTGCTCAGCACCAAGGCGCGGGTCGGCACTGTCGTGCGGGAGCGCGGCGCGTGGAACATGTTCGATGCCGATGTGCTCGCCTGGCATCTCGACGCGGGCATAGACAAGCGTTTCCTCGGCGACCTCGCGGAGATTCGCCTGGCGGTCGAACCGCGGGCGGTGGCGCTCGCGGCAGCGCGACGCTCGGAAGCCGATATCTTGGAGCTTCAGCGCAGCCTCGATCGGATGCGGCGGGAGGCCTCGGACTCCGTCGGCTTTGCCGATGCCGACCTTGCCTTGCACATCGCCGTCGCCAACGCATCCGGCAATTTGTTCATGCGCTCGATCGGTCATGTGATCGAGGCGGCGTTGCGCGCGTCGTTTCTGCTCAGTGCGCCGCTCGAAGCGGGCGATCGCGAAACCGTGCTGCTTTGGCATCAACGCATCGTCGACGCCATCGCGGTGGGCGATGCTGAAACGGCCGCGGCGGCCATGATCAAGGTCATCCACAACGGCATGCGCCGGCACGAAGGCACGGCAAAGGCGAACTCATCGGCTCAAGAAGCACTGTCAGTTGAAGCGCGGGAAGGACCATGACAGCACCGCGTGTCGCTATTGTTGGCTTCGGCAAGATTGCGCGGGATCAGCATATTGCCGCCATCGCCGCGACCGATGGGCCGGGCCGACGCCGGATCGTCGAAGTGTTCGAAGGCTGAGCCATGGCCAACACAGCCCCACGCATTGCACGGGATGTCTTCGGCACGCTGGCGGACGGTCGTCCGGTTGAGCGCGCGGTGCTTCTGGGTGCACGGGGCTTCGAAGCGCATATCATCACCTATGGCGCGGCACTTCAGGCGCTGATCGTGCCCGATGCGCAAGGTGCGTGCGACGACGTCGTGCTCGGCCATGACGATCTCACCGGTTACTTGAACGTGCGGGGCTTCTTCGGCGTTACGGTCGGGCGCTACGCCAATCGCATCGCCAACGCCCGTTTCGAGATCGATGGCGAGGTCGCGCGGCTTGCGGCCAATGACGGCGCGCACGCTCTTCACGGCGGGCCAGAGGGCTTTGACCGAAGGCTCTGGCAGATTATCGAGATCGAGGACGGCGCCGAGCCCATGGTTACGCTTGCCTATGTCAGCGACCATGGTGAAGAGGGTTATCCCGGCCGGCTCAGTGTTGGGGTCACCTATCGGCTGACCGGCCCGACGGAGCTGTCGGTGCGCTTCGAGGCATGCGTCGACCGTTCGACGATCGTCAACCTGACCAATCATAGCTTCTTCAATCTCGAAGGCGCCGCGTCCGGCCTGGCCATATTGGATCATCGGCTCACGATCGCTGCCGATCATTTCCTCGCGATCGATTCGGGCGCGATTCCGTTGCCGGGGCCGCCGCGCGCGGTTGCCGATACGCCGTTCGATTTCCGTAGCCCCACACCGATAGGAGACCGGATCCGCCGCGACGATACCCAGCTGCGCTACGGCCGGGGCTACGATCACAACTTCTGCCTCGACGGCGCCGGCGAATTGCGCCTTGTTGCGCGGCTCGAAGCGCCGCGGTCGGGGCGAATCCTCGAGCTCCTGACCGATCAGCCCGGATTGCAGGTCTACTCGGGAAACTATCTCGACGGGTCGATTGCCGGGAAACGCGGCCGGCTCTACCGGCAGTACGACGCGATCTGCCTCGAACCGCAGATCTGGCCCGACTCGCCCAACCGGGCAGACTTTCCAAGCGCGCAGCTGGCGCCCGGCTCCGTCTATCGGCACCACAGCGTCTACCGCTTTATTTCAGCAGGCAGCCTGACATGATGGAGCAGGTGCCGACTTCCATCCTATGCGCGGAGCGCTGCCATCTCGGCGAGGGGCCGACCTACGACGCAGCGACCGATACTGCCTGGTGGTTCGATATCCTCGAGGGCAAGCTGTTCGAGGCTCACCTCGTGAGCGGACAAGTGCGCATCCATCGTCTCGGCAAAATGGCCAGCGCGCTTGCACGCATCGATGCCGAACATCAGCTGATCGCGGCGGAAGACGGTCTTTATATCCGCTCCATCCGCGACGGCGCTATGACGCTCTATCGTCCGCTCGAGGCCGACAATCCGCGCAGCCGATCCAACGACGCGCGGGTGCATCCGTCCGGAACGTTCTGGATCGGCACGATGGGGAGAAAAGCCGAGGCTGGTGCCGGCAGCATCTATGCGCTCCATTGCGGCGAAATCTCAAAGCTATTCGCCAATATCACCATTCCTAACGCGATCTGCTTCTCGCCTGACGGCGGGATCGGTTATTTCGCCGATACAGCCAAGAATGAGCTCTATCGCGTGGCGCTCGATCCCGCGACCGGTCTGCCGCGCGGCGCGCCCGAAGCTCTGCTAGAGCATCGCGGCATTGGCGGCCTTGACGGTGCCGTGGTCGATGCCGATGGCTTGATCTGGAACGCGCGCTGGGGCGGCGGTTGCGTCGACGTCTACAGTCCGCAAGGTGAGCACCTGCGCTGCCTGCACGTTCCGGCGCGGCAGGCGAGCTGCCCGGCCTTCGTCGGGCAGGATTTGTCGCGCCTCCTGGTTACCTCGGCCTGGCAGGACATGGATGAGGCGGCGCGTGCCGCCGATCCGGATCACGGGCGCACGTTCGTCCTTAAGGTCGCCGCGCACGGCCGCGCGGAGCCGGATATCAGGCTCGCCCGCTTTTAGGAGATCTTCGACGACCAAAACCGCACCGCAACGAGAAACGTTCCTAAAACCGAAGGGAGTGAAACATGCTCAAGTTGAAGACGACGTTCCGTATGCTCGCGCTGGCGTGCCTCGCCGCCGCGATATGTAGCAGCGGCGCGCTTGCGCAGAAGGCGACGGTCGGCATCGCCATGCCGACCAAGTCGTCGGCGCGTTGGATCGATGACGGCAACAACATGGTCAAGGTGTTGAAGGAGCGCGGCTACGGCACCGACCTGCAATACGCGGAAGACGACATTCCCAACCAGCTCTCCCAGATCGAGAACATGGTGACCAAGGGAGCCAAGGTTCTGGTGATCGCGGCGATCGATGGCTCCACGCTCTCGGACGTGCTGAAGCAGGCCAAGGCCAAGGGCATCACGGTGATCGCCTATGACCGCTTGATCCGCGACACGCCGAACGTCGACTACTACGCGACCTTCGACAATTTTCAGGTCGGCGTGCTCCAGGCGCAGTCGATCGAGCAGGGGCTTGGACTCAAGGAGGGCAAGGGTCCGTTCAACATCGAGCTGTTCGGCGGCTCGCCCGACGACAACAACGCGTACTTCTTCTACAACGGCTCGATGTCGGTGCTGCAGCCCTATATCGACAGCGGCAAGCTGGTCGTCGGCAGCAAACAGATGGGCATGGACAAGGTCTCGACCTTGCGCTGGGACGGCGCGACCGCGCAGTCCCGCATGGACAATCTGCTCAGCGCCTTCTACGGCAAGAAGCGTGTCGATGCGGTGCTGTCGCCCTATGACGGTCTTTCGATCGGCATCATCTCCTCGCTGAAGGGCGTCGGCTACGGCACGCCCGAGCAGCCAATGCCGATCGTCAGCGGGCAGGATGCAGAGGTGCCGTCGATCAAGGCGATGCTCCGCGGCGACCAATATTCCACCATCTTCAAGGACACACGTGATCTCGCGAAGGTGACGGCTGACATGGTCGATGCGGCGCTCAGCGGCAAGGAGGTCCCCGTCAACGACACCAAGACCTACAACAACGGCGTCAAGGCGGTGCCGTCCTATCTGCTCAAGCCGGTGGTGGTATACAAGAGCAACTGGGACGGCGTGTTGATCGACAGCGGCTACTACAAGCGCTCGCAATTCGAGTGAGCGGATGGCGTCCGGCAGGCGTGCAGGGTCACGCCTGCCGGACAACATCTCGCCTGAGGAACTCTGCTGCAGGATTTGATCTGATGACGGCAATGCTAGAAATGCGCGGCGTCAGCAAGAGCTTTGCGGGCGTACAGGCGCTGCGCGACGTCAACTTCACCGTCGAGGCCGGCGAGATTCACGCGCTCGTGGGTGAGAATGGCGCCGGCAAGTCGACGCTGATGAAGGTGCTCAGCGGCGTCCATCCTTACGGCGACTATGAAGGCACCATCGTCTTCGACGGCGAAGAGCGGCGCTTTCGCGACATCAACGATTCCGAGGCGCTCGGGATCATCATCATCCACCAGGAGCTCGCGCTGATTCCGCTGATGTCGATCGCAGAGAACATCTTTCTGTCGCATCCGCCGGCGCGGTTCGGCGTTATCGACCGCGACGCGGTATATCGGCGCACGCGGGATCTGTTGACCCAGGTTGGCTTGCGCGAGTCGCCGGATGCGCTCATCACCGATCTCGGGGTCGGCAAGCAGCAACTGGTCGAGATCGCCAAAGCGCTCTCCAAGCGTGTACGTCTATTGATCCTGGACGAGCCCACTGCCAGTCTCAACGAAGCCGATAGCGCAGCGTTACTGGACCGGCTTGTGGCCTTCCGCGAACAGGGCATCGCTTCGATCCTGATTTCGCACAAGTTAAACGAGGTCGCCCGCATCGCCGACCGCATCACCGTCCTGCGCGATGGCCGTACCGTCGACTCGCTCGACTGCCGGACCGAGCAGGTGGAGGAAGACCGCATCATTCGCAGCATGGTCGATCGCGATCTCGCCCATCGCTTTCCGCCGCGCGAGGTCAGGATTGGGCACCCCGTGCTCGTGGTGGACAACTGGTCCGTGCATCACCCGCTCCATCCGGAGCGCCAAGTGATCAAGAACGTCGGCTTTCACGTGCGGCATGGCGAAATCGTGGGCATCGCCGGCCTGATGGGCGCCGGACGCACCGAATTCGCCATGAGCCTGTTCGGTCGGGCGTGGGGCTACAATATCAGCGGGCGTGTGCAACTGGACGGCCGCGAGGTCAGCCTTGCGACCGTCTCCGCGGCGATTGACGCGGGCCTCGCTTATGTGACCGAAGACCGCAAGCAGCTCGGGCTGATCCTCGCCGACGACGTGCGCAAGAACATCACGCTCGCGAGCCTTTTCCAGGTAGCATCGCGATGGGTCATTGACGACATCAGGGAGCTGAAAGCGGCGAGTGACTATCGCAATCGGATGCGCATCCGGTGCTCCGATGTCTACCAGGAAACCGGCCATCTCTCCGGCGGCAACCAGCAGAAGGTGGTGCTGTCGAAGTGGCTGATGACGGACCCAAAGGTTCTGATCCTGGACGAGCCGACCCGCGGGATCGACGTCGGCGCGAAGTATGAGATTTATTGTATCATCAACGAATTGGCGGAGGCCGGCAAGGGCATCGTGGTGATCTCCTCGGAAATGCCGGAGCTGCTTGGAATTTGCGATCGGATCTGCGTGATGAACGACGGCGCCTTCGTCGGCGAATTCGCCGCCGCGGACGCGACGCAAGAAAAGATCATGCGTGCGATCATGCGCAACAAGGCCGTACAAATCGTCGTCGAACATAACAAGATGCAAGCGGGTGGAATGCAGCCATGACCGACAAGACGGTTTCACTTCCAGAGCAGCGCGGGCACGCTGGATTCATCAAAAACAATCTGCGCAATTACAGCATGCTGCTGTCGCTGTTCGCGATCATGCTGTTCTTCCAGTTCATGACCGATGGCACGCTGCTGCAGCCCCTCAATCTCACCAATCTGGTGCTGCAGAACAGCTATATCGTGATCATGGCACTGGGCATGCTGCTCGTGATCGTCACCGGCCATATCGATTTGTCGGTCGGGTCGGTGGCCGGCTTCATCGGGGCGGTCGCCGCCGTGCTGATGGTTCGCTATCACGTCGATTACCCCGCGGCATTCATCGCCTGTCTGCTGGTCGGCGCGTCGATCGGGGCGGCGCAAGGCTATTGGGTGGCGTATTTCGGCATTCCATCCTTCATCGTCACGCTGGCAGGCATGCTGGTGTTCAAGGGGCTTGCGCTTGCGCTGCTACAGGGGCAATCGGTTGGACCGTTTCCGCCGACCTTCCAGAAACTGTCGTCGGGATTCATTCCGGAGCTGCTTCCCGGGGTCGGGACGCTGTATCCGACCTCGCTGTTTATTGGCGCAGTGCTGGCGCTGGCACTGGTCTATGCCAGCGCGAAGAGCCGTGCGCGCGAGCAATCGCATGGCATTGAGGTCGAGCCTTATGCGTTCTTTGTCGCGAAGAGTGCCGTGCTAGCGGGCGCGGTGCTCTATTGCACCTACTTGATCGCTTCGCATCGCGGATTGCCGAACGTCCTCGTGATCATGACCGCGCTGATCGCGCTCTATGGTTTTCTCACACGGCGAACGGTGATCGGCAGGCAGATCTACGCCGTGGGCGGCAATGCGAAGGCGGCAAAACTGTCGGGCATCAAGACCGAACGGCTCACCTTCCTCACCTTTGTCAACATGGGCGTCCTGGCCGCGCTGGCCGGCCTCGTCTTCGCCGCGCGCCTCAACACGGCGACGCCGAAGGCCGGCGCCGGCTTCGAACTCGACGTCATCGCCGCCTGCTTCATTGGCGGTGCTTCCGCCTATGGCGGTGTTGGCCGGGTCGGTGGCGCCGTGGTCGGTGCTATGATCATGGGCGTCATGAACAATGGAATGTCGATCCTTGGCATCGGGATCGACTACCAACAGGTGATCAAGGGATTGGTGCTGCTCGCAGCCGTTTGCGTCGACGTCTACAACCAGCGCAGGTGAGGACGGACCGTTCTTGGGGCAATGAGCACGCCAAGCTCGACGGAACTTCGTCATGCGGAGCATCAAGGACCGTAGCGCAGGCAAGCCACGATGCCTGGTTTGAAGCGCGGTCGGAATCTCGACAAGATCGGGCAATGGTCGGGTGACACGTCCGAGCTGTTTTTCGAGGATGTGCAGATTCCCACCGAAAACTTGCTCGGGCCACAACATGGCGGCTTCGGCTGCCTCATGGGCGAACTGGTTCAGGAGAGGTTGAGCATCGCGGTCGGAGCTCAGGCAGCAGCGCAACGCGCTTTCGGCCAAATACTGGAACGAGGTTGCGCCGGAATGGATTCACGATTCCGATAGCGAAAACAATGAAGCTGTTGAGCGCCTATTAAAGGCCGACCGCCCCCGGGCCGCCTTCTCCTGCATCCGGTATGAGCCGCAGAAACTCGATGCGCAGGTCCTTTATCGTTTGCTGCTCGCCATGGCGCAGGGCGGCGGCGAGCCGCCCGGGCATTACATGCTGGAACACTACCATGTCGAAGCGGCCTTCAAGAGCCTGAACGGCAGCGCGGCACTGACCCTCGATCAAAAGGCGGGGTTAGAGTTCGCCTACATCGATGCATTGGCGCGGCGTTGGGAGCGAAGGAAAGATGCGTATGGCATCCCGAATCTGGAACGGTATATCGAAGCGCACCCCGAACAATTCGCTCAAGCGATCGCGTGGACTTACAAGCGCAACGACGGGGCTACCGATCCCCCCGAATTGCAGGTTTCGCCCGACCATGTGAAATCGATGGCCGAACGCAGCTATAAACGTTTGGACGCACTGCACCGGATTCCCGGGCACGATGAGCTTGGCGAGCTGAAAGCAGAATACCTGGCGAAGTGGGTTGCGACTGTTCGCCGCCTCTGTGCAGAGCTGGGGCGCGCCAAGGTCGGCGATACCTCCATCGGCCGACTCTTGTCCGCCGCCCCCATCGGCAAGGACGGTGTGTGGCCATGCGAGCCAGTCCGCGATGTCATGGAGGATGTCCAATCCGAAGAGATAATCCATGGCGCTCATACCGGCGTGTATAATTCACGCGGTGTTCATTGGCGCGGCGAAGGCGGCGATCAGGAGCGCGATTTGGCAGAGAAGTATCGCAAATGGGGCGAGGCGCTCCAAGTTTCGCATCCCTTTGTGTCCTCAAAGCTCCTGATGGGACTGGCTGCGACCTACGATCACGAAGCAAGCCGTGAGAACATGGCTGCTGGGATTAGGCGTCGCATGCGCCAATGACTTAGAGGGTTTCCGTGGATCGATGCAGGTAGAAAAAAGAGAGATAGGCGACGATCCCAACTGGGGTGCTACTTTGCATGGGGTTGTTTTCGATATTTTAGTTGGATCAGACGGGCAAGGTTATCAAAAGCATCATGTTGCATTGAACCGGCGTTGTGGGTAAGCAATTGAGATGGAATGGAAATTCTCTGTCGCCCCCATGATGGATTGGAGCGAAGGTTCAGGTTTTTCAATCGGTTAGTAGGGTGCGTGTGCACGACGTGTGCACCGGGAGATCAAGGAAAATCTAGCAACAACCAACGTCAGCTGGCTGAACTGAACGCGCTGCAGTCTCAGCGGCAGGCCGGTCCTGTTCGACGATCATGGCTTGCCGCTTCTGATCGACCTCGTGACGGTGACGACCGACACGCTGTCGTCGAAGCGGCCGGAGCTGCTGAAATTCCTGCAGGCGAGCCGTCGCGGATGGGCCGAAAACTTCGCCGATCCCCTCAAATACCCGCCGCTCTACCATGACACCTGGTTCAAGGGGACGGGATCGACGGTGGGGGCAGAGAACTTCTTCAACGCGATGCAGCCCTCGCTCATGAACCATCCGAAGGGGTTGTTCACGATCACGGAGGAGGTGATCGAGCAGAACCTGAAGTCGCTGAGCAGCGTCGGCATCACCGGACGGAAGGATATGTTCGACACCAGTCTTCTGGCCGAGATCTGACCTTGGCGGCCGAGGGATGACCATGCCGCGTGTCGCCAGCGACCTTCCGGCCAAAGCAGGGATCACGATCCTTTGCACGCTTGGCGTTGCCGTGCCTGGGAGGCCCTGGGGCATGTACCGGTCAGCGGCGTGAGGATTTTCGCGCCGCTTTCCGTGGTGGTCGCGGACGTCGGCGCCAATTCCGATCTGTACTGGGGTCATGTCGCGGCGACGGCCGCGACATCGACCTTCGGCTTCCTGATCGGCACGTCGATTGCGTCGGTCGCCGCACTGGTCTTCTGCCTGTTCCCGACGGTCGAGCGCCTGTTCCGTAGCGTCAACATCGCGCTGTTCGCCGTGCCGGCGATCGCGATCGGACCGCTTCTCGTGCTGTTGCTCGACGGCCGCTGGCCGCAGATCGTGCTGTCCGCGACCATGATCTATTTCCCGACGATGGTCTCGATGCTGGTAGGGCTCCGCGACATCGATCCGCGCCATCAAGGCCAATGGTGGTGGAGAGATCACTTTGCTGCGCTCTATCCGCCTGCGCAGCGCCATGCCGGGCGTATTAGCGGGATTGAGGGTGGCTGCGTCGCTATCGGTATTGGGCGCGATCCTCGGCGAGTTCGGCTCCGGAGAGCGCTGGGGCCTCGGCACCTTCCTGCTCGGCTCGCTCGGTCAGTCCGATGCCGACAGGCTCTGGGGGATCAGCATGGCCGCAGCGGCCCTGGCGCTGACCGGTTATGGGCTTTTCTCGCTCGGGTCTTCGATGGTCGGTGCGACGATCCCGGTCACCGTGGCGGCGGGCCGCATGCCGGACGAACTGCATGGCCAGGACGGCGAGGCCGACTTCAAACGCTATCTTATGGTGATTGCATCGGTGGCGCTGCCGTTCGTGCTGTGGTGGGCCGTGCTGAAATGGGCCGACGTCAGCCCGATCGTCGCGCCGCGACCCTGGGATGTCGTATCCTACCTGACCTTTGCCGACGGATCCGATGAAGCGAGGTCGGCGCTGCTGCATGCCGTGGGGCAGACCATCCCGATGGCGCTGCTCGGCCTGTTCGTCGGGCTCGGCATTGCGTTTCTGCTAGCCGCACTGTCGGTGGTGATGCCGGGATTGCTCAAGGTGATCCTGCCAGCGGCCATGGTGTTGCAGAGCACGCCGCTGGTCGCCCTCACACCGATCGTACTTCTGCTCCTGGGCAGGACCATTTCGGCCTGCATCTTCATGGCCGTGGTGGTGGTGGTGTTCTTTCCGGCCTTCGTCCTTCTGGTCCAGGGATTTGCCGTCGTGCCGCGCGCAGCGCTTGAAACCGTCGAGGTCTATGGCGGCGGTCCGATCCAGAAGCTGAGGTTCATCTCGATCCCGTATTCGTTCCGCTACATCGCGGCGGCCGCGAAGCTGGTGGCGCCGCGGGCGCTGCTCGGCGTCATGATCGCGGAGTGGCTCTTGACCGGCACGGGGCTCGGCAACCTCATGGATGTCTCGCGCGGCTCGCTCGACTACGGCATGGTATGGAGCGGGGCCGTGCTCAGCATCATGATCTCGGTGCTCGCCTATCGCGGCGCCGACCTGCTCGAGCGCTCGATCCACGTCGGTCGCGCGGCATGAGCTCATCTCAACGCCTGTGGCTGCGGGATCCGACGACCACGGATCATCTCTTCGTATTTCCCGCCGACATGCCCGACGCTGTTGACATCGAGGTCGAGGAGGCCCGCGCGCTCGGAATCAGGATGGCGTTGACTCGCGGCGCGATCGATCTCGGTTTCGAGGAGGGCGGCATCGCCGACCGCAGGCTGATGCAGGATCACGACACCGTGCTGGCGGATTACGAGCGCGTCCTCTCGCTCTATCACGATCCGCAGCCCGGCTCGTTTACCACCGTAGCCCTGGCGCCCTGCGCCCCGTTCAACGTCACACGCCGGATGATGGTCGAGACCGCGGCGCTCGCCGCGAAGCATGACCGCAGGCTGCACACGCATCTTGCGGAAACCGAAGACGAGAACGACTACTGCCGGCAGCAATTCCGCTGTACGCCGGTGGAATATCTCGAGGATTGCGGCTGGCTATCGAACCGGACCTGGCTCGCGCACGGCGTTCATTTCAACGAGGACGAGATGCGCCTGCTTGGCGGACACGGAGTCAGCGTCTGTCATTGCCCGACCTCGAACATGCTGCTGGCGTCCGGAACGTGCCGGACGGTCGAGCTGGAGGCGTCGGGGTCTCCGTCGGTCTCGGCGTCGACGGCAGCGCCTCGAACGACAGCTCCAACATGATGGAAGCCGTCCGGCACGCGATGCTGATGGGGAAGCTTCGCTATGGCGCCGAAGCAGTGACGCATCTTGACGCCCTGCGCTGGGGCACCCGCGGTTCCGCGGATGGCCTGGGACGGTTCCTTCTCGACGATCTGAGGTTTTCGGGCGCTGGAGATCCGCTCGCGGCGCTCGTGCTGTGCGGGGCCCACAGCGCCGACCGGGTGATGGTCGCCGGACATCGGCGTGTCGTCGATGGCCGACCGGTCGATATCGATCTCGCACGGCTCCGATCGATGCATGGCGAGGCCGCCAGGGCCTTTCTTTAGGCAGCGTCGCCTGCACTCGCTATCAAAGTGGTCAAATCGCGAGCAAAACTCTTCGTTCCTTGTTGATCTTTCGATTGCTATTGTGGCCCAGATGGGTGCCCACACCACCACGACGAACGCGATCAAATCCGAACGGAAGCGGCCATCGTCAGATTTCTCACGACGAGGGGACCGCTCGGGCCCCTGAATTGCTTGCTTCATTGAACGTTCAGTAAAGTAATTTGATAAACACGTGGCCATGGCCAACCTTCGGGCTCTCCTGTTGTTGGGATGGGCTGGATTGCTCCTGCCGGGCGACATCGGCGATCAAGATCGGCACCATATTTTCGAGCATTTTGCCGCATCGCGGTCGTGCCGCTTGCGCGCGCCGACGTCGCAAATCTTTTCGTTAGGGCTGCGAGAAACCGGCTTGACGGCCTCAAAAATTTAGTAATACGTTTAGCATTATAAAAAAGCTAAACATCGCGCATCGAACCGATGCGTGGGAGGAGCCCAAGCCGTTCCGGGCCCGTTTTCCGGACATGGTCCGTCTCGTTCTCCACCCATCGCTCCTCAAACTCAGGGTCTTGGCGTCGTTCCGGCAGGGCGCGCCGAGCGGGTTAGATGCTTCAACGAGAGAGGAAACGGATATGCGGACATTCAATTGGCTAAGAAGCTCGGCGGCAACCGCGGTCCTCGGGGCGGCGCTGCTGGGGATATTTGGCGGAGGCGAAGCCGCAGCACAGAGCAAGCAGCTCACACTGTGCTGGGCGGCATGGGATCCGGCCAACGCGCTGGTCGAACTCGGCAAGGACTTCACCAGGCAATCCGGCATCGAGATGAAGTACGAGTTCGTCCCATGGACGAGCTATGCCGATCGCTTCCTCAACGAGCTCAATTCCCACGGCAAGCTCTGCGACCTGATCATCGGCGACAGCCAGTGGATCGGCGGAGCCGCCGAGAACAAGTGGTACGTCAAGCTCAACGATTTCTTCGACAAGGAGAAGATATCGATGGACGACTTCGTCCCGGCGACGGTCGTGGGCTATTCCCAATGGCCGAAGAACTCGCCGAACTATTGGGCGCTGCCGGCCATGGCCGACGCGGTCGGCTGGACCTACCGCAAGGATTGGTTCTCGCGGCCTGAAATTCAGTCCGCGTTCAAGGCCAAGTACGGCCGCGACCTGGTGCCACCGAAAACCTACGACGAGTTGAAGCAGATCGCGGAGTTCTTCCAGGGCCGCGAGATCGACGGCAAGAAAGTCTATGGCGCCTATATCTTCACCGAGCGCGGCTCGGAAGGCATCACCATGGGCGTGACCAACGTGCTCTATAACTACGGCTTCAGCTACGACAATCCGAAGAAGCCGTACCAGATGCAGAGCTTCGTCAATTCGGCCGATGCCGTAAGGGGGCTCGAGTTCTACAAGGAGCTCTACAAATGCTGCACCGCTCCCGGCATGACCAATGCTTACATGCAGGAGGGGCTGGATGCCTTCAAGTCCGGCCAGGTGGCGATGCAGATGAACTGGTTCGCCTTCTTCCCGGGCCTCTACAAGGACCCGAATGTCGGCGGCGACAAGATCGGGTTCTTCGTCAATCCGGCCGGCCCGAACGGACACTTCACCCAGCTCGGCGGACAGGGCATCTCGGTCGTCGCGACCTCCGACCGCAAGGACGACGCGCTCGCCTACATCAAATGGTTCGCGCAGCCCGCCGTGCAGCAGAAATGGTGGCAACTCGGCGGTTACTCGGCCCTTAAGGCGGTCGTCGATGCGCCCGACTTCCCAAAGAGCGCAGCGTTCGCACCGCAGTTCCTGGAGTCGATGGGAATCGTGAAGGACTTCTGGGCCGAGCCGTCCTACGCGCAACTGTTGCTCGACATGCAGAAGCGGGTGCACGACTACGTCGTCGCCGACAAAGGCACTGCGCAGCAAGCGCTCGATCTCCTGGTCAAGGACTGGACCAAGGTCTTCAAGGAGCAGGGCAAGCAGGTCGCGTCGCAATAGACACGGCAATCGCATTAACTGAACTGGTTTCCCCGGGGGACGTGCCTCGGGGAAGCCGAACCAGCCAGCCGATGGACCAGATGACGACGATCCTTCAACCTGATCATGCTACGATGGCAGGCATGAGCGAGCCCGCCAAATCTCGCGCCACGCGGCGCGCGCGTGGCCTTTCGGACCGAACCATGGCGTGGCTGTTCGTTGCGCCGACGATCGCCCTTTTGCTGGCGATCAACATATTTCCGCTGGTGTGGATGATCCGACTGTCCTTCACCAGCCTCAACCTCAGCATGTCCTATCTGCCGCTGCGGTTTGTCGGGCTCGACAATTTCACCGACATCCTTACCGACGAGGACGTCTGGTTTCGGCTCCAGACCACGGCGCAATTCGTGATCTGGTCGGTGGCACTACAGGTGGTCATCGGCTATGGCCTGGCGCTGTTGATCAACCGCCAGTTTCGCGGTCACAGCTTCTGGACCACGATCATCCTGCTGCCGATGATGCTGTCGCCAGCGGTGGTCGGCAACTTCTGGACGCTGCTGTTGCAGCCGCAGATCGGGCCGTTCAACTACGTGATCAGCCTGTTCACGGGGGTGCCGCCGAGCTCGTTCAGCATGACCGGGCAGGTCTCGCTCGCGCCCTGGACCATCGTGCTGGTCGACACCTGGATGTGGGCGCCCTACGTCATGCTGATCTGCCTCGCCGGGCTTCGCTCCATTCCCGACTACATCTATGAGGCTGCCGAAGTCGATCGCGCCTCGGCCTGGCGGCAGTTCTGGTCGATCACGCTGCCGATGACGGTGCCGTTCCTGATGCTCGCCGTGCTGTTCCGCGCGATCGAGAACTTCAAGATGTTCGACATGGTCAACCTCCTGACGTCGGGAGGCCCGGGATCGACCACCGAGCTCGTGTCGATCACGCTCAAGCGCGCGGCATTCGAGAAATGGCGCACTGGCTATTCGTCCGCGCTCGCCATCATCCTGTTCGTGACCGTATTCGGTGCCGCCAACATCTATGTCAAAGCGCTCAACAAGGTGAAGCAACGATGACCGCTGCCCTCGCCAAGTCCACCGCTCACTCCATCGTCGAGGCCTCGCCGCGTTCAAAGGCCGTGGCCGGCAGCCTCGTCATTCTCTACGCCGTGATCACTATCCTGCCGCTGCTCTGGATCGTCGCCACCGCGTTCAAGTCGCAGAGCGACGCCATCGCCTACCCGCCCAAGGTGATCTTCGAGCCGACGCTGGAAGGCTACGTGAACCTGTTCACCGTGCGCACCCGCCAGACGCCGGATTTCATCGCCAAGCTACCGCCGCCGGAGACCTGGTACGATAAGCTCGTGCGCCAGCACGACATGGTCATCGCCGGACCGTCGAAGGTCGTGCCGCGCTTCGTCAACTCGCTGATCATCGGGTTCGGCTCGACATTCCTGGCCGTCTTTCTCGGCACGCTCGCGGCGTACGCATTCTCGCGATTCCGCATACCCCTGGCTGACGATCTCCTGTTCTTCATACTGTCGACGCGAATGATGCCGCCGGTCGCGGTCGCGATTCCCATCTATCTGATGTACCGGCAGCTCAACCTGACCGACACCAGGCTCGGCATGATCCTGCTCTACACCGCCGTGAACGTCTCCCTCGCGGTCTGGCTGCTGAAGGGGTTCATCGACGAGATTCCGCGGGAGTATGAGGAGGCCGCCCTCGTCGACGGCTACACGCGGCTCCAGGCGCTGCGCAAGGTGGTGCTGCCGCAGGCCGTCACGGGAATCGCGGCAACCGCGATCTTCTGCCTGATCTTCTCGTGGAACGAATATGCCTTCGCGGTTCTCCTGACCAGCGGCGAGGCGCAGACCATGCCGCCCTTCATTCCCTTCATCATCGGCGAGGGCGGGCAGGACTGGCCGGCCGTTGCTGCCGCGACCACGCTGTTCGTCGTTCCGATCGTCCTGTTCACCGTGTTGTTGCGCAAGCACCTGTTGCGCGGCATCACCTTTGGAGCTGTACGCAAATGAGCGGGTCTGCGGTTGCCAAAAGTGGAGTGTCTCGCTGGTTCAGTCGTGGGCCTTGGGAGGCCGGTGCGATGACCCTGATCGGGGGCGGCATCATCATGCTGGTGCAGCCCTGGTCCATCGATCTGTACAGCTATTCCTTCGTGACGATCCTTGCCGGCACGATTGGCTACGTCATCGTCAGCCATTTTCCGGAATAGGGCGGTCAACATGGCACAAATTCGCGTCGAAAACCTGCGCAAGTCGTTTGATCAGTTCACGGCCGTGCAAGGCTCGAACTTCACGATCGACGACGGCACCTTTTTCGCGATGCTCGGACCCTCCGGCTGCGGCAAGACGACCACGCTGCGCATGATTGCGGGCCTTGAACTGCCGACCGAAGGAAAGATCCTGCTCGACGGCGAGGACGTGACCTTCCGGCGGGCGGCGGCCCGCGACATCGCCTTCGTCTTCCAACTCTTTGCGCTCTATCCGCACATGAATGTCGCTGACAATATTGGCTTTCCCCTGAAATGCCAGGGCATGGGCCGGCGCGAGGTTCGCGAGCGGGTGCAGGAGACGACGCGGCTCCTGCGGATCGAGCATCTCTTGTCGAGCAAGACTTCAAAGTTGTCGGGCGGCGATCGCCAGCGCGTCGCGCTTGGGCGGGCCATGGTGAGGCGGCCCAAGGCCTTTCTGATGGACGAGCCGCTTGGGGCGCTCGATGCCGAGTTTCGGCATCTGATGTGCGGCGAGCTTCGCGACCTGCACGATCGCATCGGCGCGACTACCGTCTACGTAACGCACGACCAGCTCGAGGCGATGTCGATGGCGGACCGGATTGCCGTCATGAACAAGGGGCGCGTCGAACAGATCGGCTCGCCGCAGGAGGTCTATGACCGGCCCGCAAGCATGTTCGTGGCCGATTTCATCGGCTCGCCGCCCATGAACTTTTTGCGCTTTGAGGGCGGCTTGAGGTCTGGTGATCGGGCCATCGCCTTCTATGACGCCAGCATCGCGATCCCGGAAATCCGCGAGGATCGCGCCACTGCTCCGCTGGCGCTCGGGATACGTCCGGAGCATATCCGCTTCGCCGACGCAGCACCCGTCCGTGGCGAGGTGTTCGGCGCGGAATATCTCGGCACCACGCAGATTGTCACCGTCGACACGGCGCATGGACGCGTCGCGGCGCGGCTGCCCTCCAACGCGTCGGTGCGGATCGGCGAGACGGTGGGTCTCGAATTCCACTCCGAAAGGCTGGCGTTGTTCGATGCCAGCAGCGGCCTTGCGATCCGGACCGCCAACGAGGGGAGCGCCTGCCATGGCTGACGTCATCCTGCGCAACATCACCAAGCGCTTCGGTACGGTGGAGGCGGTGCGCGAGCTCTCGCTGGCGATCAATGACGGGGAATTCCTGGTTCTGCTCGGTCCGAGCGGCGCCGGCAAGACCACGACGCTGCGGCTGATCACCGGGCTCGAGACCCCTGACGCCGGCTCAGTCATGATCGACGGCCGCGACGTGACGCATGATCCGCCGGGATCGCGCGATATCGCCTTTGTCTTCCAGCAATATTCGCTGTATCCGCATCTCACGGTCTATGACAACCTGGCGTTCCCGCTGCGCTCGCCCGCGCGGCGCGTGCCGGGGCCCGTCATCCGCAAGCGCGTTGAACAGACGGCGGAGCTGTTGCATATCGGAAGCAAGCTGAACAACCGCGCCACCCGCCTGTCCGGCGGCGAGATGCAGCGGGTGGCGATCGGCCGTGCACTGGTTCGCGATCCCTCGATCTACCTGATGGACGAGCCGCTCTCGTCGCTGGATGCGAAGCTCCGTTCGGAGCTGCGTATCGAGCTCAAGCGCATCCAGCTCGAACTTGGCGCGACCATTCTTTACGTGACCCACGACCAGGTCGAGGCCATGACGATGGCCTCCCGGATCGGCGTGATCAAGGATGGCCAGCTCCTTCAGCTCGGCACGCCGCGGGAGATCTATGAAAGCCCCTCCAGCTCCTATGTCGCCTCGCGTCTCGGCACGCCGCAGATCAATTTCCTTCCCGCACGTCTCTTGTCCGACGTGGCGGTGCCGCCGGAAACGGAGACCGTCGGCATCCGTACCGAGCATCTGAAGGTCGGTGCGCGCAATGGCGGGCGGATGGTCGGCCGCGTCCACCGTGTCGAGCACCTCGGCGAACAGAATCACGTTCATCTGGACTATAAGGGCGAAATGCTGGTGACGCTTGCGGATCCGCATCAGCAGCCGCTAGAGGCCGGTCAGGAGGTCGAATTGCACCTGGTACATCCGCTCTATTTCGATCGCGCGGGGCAACGCATCCCCGCGGTAATTCACTAGAGGGTCAGGTCGATGTCGCTGCAACCCGAGACGTTCAAGTCGTTGATCAGGGTGGCCGCAGAGCAGGTCATCGCCAGTGCGCCGGAGCTGACGAGCCTGGATCAGGCGATCGGCGATGGCGACCACGGAATCAACATGAAGCGCGGATTCGAAGCGGTTCTAGGCAAGCTCGATGCGATCTCCGCGCAACCGCTCGACGAGGCGCTGAAGATGATCGGCAAGACCCTGGTGATGACGGTCGGCGGCGCGTCCGGGCCGCTCTACGGGAGCTTCTTCCTCGCCGCGGGCGAAGCGCTCTCGCACGACAAACACTTGCCGGACGACCTCGCGGACGTCTTCGGCAGCGGCGTGAACGCGGTGAGCGCGCGTGGCCGCTCGCAGGCCGGCGAGAAGACGATGCTGGACGTGCTTGTTCCAGTCCTGGAAACGCTGAAGACGGCGGCCGGTCAGCCGGATCTGATCGCGCGGGTCCGGGCCACCGCCGCTGAAGCGGTCGAGCGGACCGTGCCGATGCAGGCCACCAAGGGGCGGGCGTCGTTCCTTGGATCGCGCAGCATCGGACACGTCGATCCCGGCGCCCGCTCGAGTTGCGTTCTCGTGCAGGCGGTCTGCGCGAGCCTGGAGCGATGCCAATGACGGAAACCGTGGGGATCGTGATCGTCTCGCATTCGAAGGACATCGCCAAGGGCACCGCCGACATGGTGCGGCAGATGGTCGGCAGCGAGGTCAGGGTGGCGTTCTGCGGCGGCAATCCCGACGGCGGATTGGGCACCAGCGTGTCCCTGATCATCGACGCCATCAACGATGCCTGGTCCGCCAAGGGCGTCGCGATTCTCGTCGACCTGGGCGGTGCCGAAACCAACAGCGAAATGGCGGTCGAGATGCTGGAGCCTGCGCGGCGCGATCTCGTTGTCGTATGCAACGCGCCGATTGTCGAGGGGGCCGTGATGGCGGCAGCCGAGGCGGCAGGCGGTAGCTCACTGGCCCAGGTCAAGGCCGTGGCCGAGGAACTCTCTGCCGACTGAGACGTCGGCGAAGAAGAATGGAATTTGAGCATGCTGGACAAAGCGGACGGACAGATCTTCACCGACAATGTGCGCCTGGTGCACGCGGTGGGCATGCATGCGCGCCCGGCGGTCAAGCTGACCAAGCTCGCCAAGAAGTTTCAGGCCCAGATATCCGTTCGGGTCGCAGGCGCGGCGGATTGGATCAACGCCAAGAGCGTGGCCAAGATTATGGCGATGCGCGCGGCGCACGGCAGCACGATCGAGATCAAGGCGTCGGGCAGTGATGCGGAGGCCGCCGTCGCGGCGCTGGTCGATCTGATCGCAACCGATTTTCCAGACGGGACATCGTAGCATGCAGGGTGGCGCGACCGGATTGGCCTACCGCGGCAGAACCGCCTCGATCGGATTTGCCCATGGCCCGCTTGTCCGTGTCGACGCGGACACCAACGGCGAGCGTGTCGCGGGTAACCTCGTTGAAGAAGCGCTTGCCCTTCGCGCTGCGATTGACGCGGCAAGCGGGCAGATCGCGGATCTCGCCGGGATCGCCGGCGGCGAGGCTGCGCAGATTCTCGAATTCCAGGTCGCGCTCCTGGAGGATGAGGATTTTATCGAAGCGATCTTCGCATCGATCGGCGATGGCGATCCGGCGGATGTCGCATGGCGTTCGGCGCTCGACGCGCAGATCGCGGACTACAATTCGGCCGCGGACGAATATCTGAAGGCGCGCTCCTCGGACCTTACGGACCTGCGCGACCGCGTGATCAACATTCTGCGGGGCGGTGGGGGCCAGGCGCTGAAGATTCCGAGCGGTGCCGTCGTTTGCGCCGACGATCTGCCGCCCTCGCGATTCCTGGAGATCGACTGGTCCGGCGGCGGCGGGCTCGCACTCTTGCGCGGCAGTCCCACGAGCCATGTCGCGATGTTGGCGCGCGCGCGGGGCATCCCGATGGTCGTGCAGCTCGGCGCGGTTCCGGATATCGGAGCCACGGCGCTGCTCGATGGTGAAGGTGCGACGCTCGAACTCGATCCCAGCGCCGAGCAGGTCCGCCTGTTCGAGAAGCGGCGCGAAAGCCATCGCAAGAGCAGGGCGTCTGCCCGTGCGATCCTGCGGCGGCCGACGGCATCGTGGCACGGCGAGCGGATCAAGCTGTTTATCAACATCCAGCGCGTCGACGATCTCGAGCATGCCGACGCGCAATATGCCGATGGCATCGGCCTGATGCGCACCGAGTTTCTGCTGACGGAGCGGGGCGGTTTGCCCGATGAGGAGACACAGTTTCAGGCTTACGATGCGGTGCTGCGTTGGGCCGACCGGCGCCCGGTCACCATTCGCACGTTTGACGCGGGCGGCGACAAGCCGGTGCCCGGCTTCACGCTGGATGGCGAAGCCAATCCGTTCCTCGGGGTTCGGGGCTTGCGGCTTTGCCTGGCCCGGCCCGAGATTTTTGCCATTCAGCTCCGCGCGCTGGCACGGGCCGCTGTGCGCGGAAACCTCAAGGTCATGTTTCCGATGGTCACCTCGGCGGGCGAGCTCGAGGCGGGGCGGAAGCTTTTCACCGATGTCGTGCAGTGCTTGCAGGCGGACGGCATTGCCGCGATGCTTCCCGAGCTGGGAATCATGGTTGAAGTCCCGGCGGCGGCCCTGGCTATTACGAGCTTCAAGGCCTCCTTCTTCTCAATCGGCTCGAACGATCTCGCGCAATATGTCCTTGCCTGCGATCGTTCCAATGGAGCGCTCGCCCCCTTGATGGACCCGCTGCATCCGGCGGTGCTTGAACTGATCGCGCGGACCGCCGAGCATGGGCGGCGCGCCGCGATCAGCGTCAGCCTATGCGGCGACATGGCAAGCGATCCGCGTTGCCTTCCCGCATTGCTGAACTGCGGCTTGCGCGAGCTTTCGGTGAATGCGTCGGCGCTCGCGCAGATCAAGCAGACGATCGACCGGCTGAGCAGCGGAGGTGGCCTTGGCTGACACGGCGATCGATGAGCAGGCGGCAGCCGGCGCTGTTGCGGTTTACAAGCGCATCTTCAAGGAAGTGCTGGAGAGCCGGCCGTCGGGCATGCGGCTGCGTCTGGCGCACGCCATGGGGAAGAACCGCAGCTTCGTGAGCCAGATCAGCAATCCCGCCTATCCGGTGCCGATACCCGTGCAGCATCTCAATACGATCTTCGATGTCTGCCACTTCCCGCCGCAGGCGAAGGCCGCCTTTCTTCGCGCCTATGCGCGCGCGCATCCGCGCCGGATCGGTCGGCTGACCGAAGGACCGCACGAGCGGACCTTGGCGCTGCATTTGCCCGATCTAGGCAGCGCCAAGCGCAACGCTGAGCTCGATGCGCTGCTCCAGGAATTCGCGCGGCGCCTGATTGCCATCATGCGGGAAAAATAGGCGTGGGGCCAAGGGGGAAGCGGGGAGGAGATAATGAAGAAGTTCATCAATTCGGTCGACGGCGTGCTCGCGGAGAGCCTGGACGGACTTGCGGCCGCGCATGCCGATCTCGTCGCGCTCGGACCGGAGCGGAAATTCGTGCGGCGCCGTGAGCTGAACCCAAAAAAGGTCGCGCTCGTTTCGGGCGGTGGCAGCGGGCATGAGCCGCTGCATGCAGGCTTCGTCGGCTATGGCATGCTCGACGCCGCCTGCCCGGGACAGGTCTTCACGTCGCCGACGCCGGACCAGATCGTTGAGGCCGCGCAGGCTGTTTCCGGTGAGGCCGGTGCGGTGTTCATCGTCAAGAACTATGCGGGGGACCGCATGAACTTCGAGATGGCGGCCGAGATCGCCGAGGGCCGCACGGCCACCATCGTGACGGATGATGACGTCGCGGTCGAGAACTCGACACACAGCATCGGGCGCCGCGGCGTAGCCGGTACGCTGATCGTCGAGAAGATCGTCGGCGCGGCCGCCGAAAAGGGCGCCGACCTCGAGGGCTGCGTTGCGCTCGGCGAGCGCGTCAACGCGCGCACACGTTCGATGGGCGTGGCGCTGACAAGCTGCACGGTCCCGGCCGCGGGCACGCCGACCTTCTCACTCGGCGAGGACGAAATGGAGATGGGGGTCGGCATTCACGGCGAGCCGGGACGTCGGCGCGTCAAGCTGGAGCGGGCCGATGCGATCGCGGACGAGATGACGACTGCCATCGCGCAGGATCTCGACGCGCGTGACGGGGCCGAGGCCCTCCTGCTCGTTAACGGATTTGGCGGAACGCCGACGATCGAGCTGTATCTGATGTATAACGCGGCGCGCCGGATGCTCGAGAAGCGCGGCCTGCGCATCGCTCGCTCGCTGGTCGGCAGCTTCGTCACCTCGCTGGACATGGCCGGGTGCTCGCTCACCGTAAGCTTGCTCGACACTGAGACGACCGCGCTCTGGGATCATCCCGTGCGCACGGCGGCATTGAAATGGTGATCGCGGTCGTGAGCGATAGGTGATCGCTTTCGCCCCGGCGGCTTTGCCTGAATTCGCTCGCGTTTATCGCGCTTCGATAAGATGTAGCCTTAGACAAGAGGTGATCGTGCCGGCCGGCCGCTGTCGGCGCGAAGCTGACCGCTATTGACCAGCCTCGATCTTCTTGGCTGGAGCTGGCTCAAATTGGCCCATGATGGATTGGAACGAGAGCTTAGATTTTTCAATTGGTTAGAAGGCGGCGTGTGCACGACGTGTGCACTGGAAGATCAAGAAAAATCTATTGAGAGCCAGTGTGGGTGATCGTTCTTTGGAAGTGATGTGAGGTCCATAGAAGTCTGGGCGGCGTACAGAGTTGGGTCGAAAGGGCAGGATACTCGCGTGCGGCTTAAGAGCTGATCGTGATCGTTACGAGTAAAGCTTCGTGTTTCGCCGATCGTGCCGAGTTCTGCAGATCGCGGTGAGGAGAAAAAATACTATCGGTGGTTCGATTCCCTCCCTGGGCACCAAGTCCGCGCTAGGCTGCGATTTTGTACGATCGCGACCGCTATGGTTGGCGGAAGAATCGGCTTGAACCAAGTGCACTCTCGCCGGCGTCCAATCAATGATGAGGACGAGCCTGCGTGTACATCGCCTCGGCGCGGTGACTCCCAAGCTTTGGGGCGACCATCTCTGGAGTCCGGGCTATTTCGCCGCCTCCTGCGGAGGGACGCCGATCGCCATTGTTCGGCAATATATCGAGAACCAAAGGCGCGCCTTGACCCGGCCTTGAAGGACCGGGTTTGTCGCGGATGCGTTTTTAGACGGTGCGAGGCAATGACGGGCCCCCGCAACTTACGTGGAATACCCTGCTATTGCTCGTGAAAGGCATGGTGAAAGCTGTCCCTAATCGGCTGCGTGATATAGCGGAAGAAGCTTCGCTCCCCAAGCTGCACCATCGCCTCAACCGGCATTCCGGGCGTGAGATGGACGTTGGGAAGACGATCAAGCTGGTCCCGATCGAGCAGGATCTGCACTTTGTAGTAGTTGTTCTTTGTCTGCTCATCGGCGGTGGCGTCGGAGGCGACGAAGGTGACGCGGCCGGCAACGAACGGCACCAGGCGCTGCTTGAACGCCGGCAGACGCACCTGTGCTTCAAGGCCGGGATACACCACATCGATATCGTTCGGCGAAAGTTTCACGTTCGCCACCAGCCGGTCGTGCGATGGCACCAGTTCCATCACCGTATCGCCGGGCCTGACCACGGCGCCGACGTTGAACACCCGCATGCCAAGGACAGTGCCGTCCTCGGGCGCCACCACGTCGCGGCGCACGGCGACGTCCTGCGCGGCGCGCAATTTGTCCTCCACCTCGTTCAGCTTGGTGCTGGCCTCCCGCATGTCGTTCGAGACATCCTGTAGCCGCTGATCTTGAATCTGCTTCATGGATGAACGGGATTCCGCGATGGTGGCGCGCGCGCGTTGGATCTGTCCGCTCAGGTCGCCCAGCGTCCCCTCCAACCCGGCTTGGCTGCGCTGCAAGGCCAGCACAGTGGACAGCGTCGCCAGGCCCTTTGTCAGCAGCCCCTGCTTGACCTCGGTCTCGTGCCGTATCAATTCGAGCTGTTGCCGGGTAGCCCGCTGCTGCTGTTCTGCCGATTCAATGACGCCTAGCTGCTGATCGACCCGGTCTCGGAGTACGGCAATCTGGCTTTTCAGGCTGACCGTGCGCGCCTCGAACAGCGCGCGCTGCCCGCTGACCGCATCGGCGGCGCGCAGGGCGTCGAAACCTTGCCCGCTCGCTGCAGCCAGCAGATCGTCAGGAAAGCTTATATCGCTTCTGCCGGCCGCCTCTGCGTCAAGTCGGGCCAATTGTGCCAGCAATGCCCAGCGCTGGGCTCGCGCCGTCTCGGCCGTCGCGCTCGCCTGCACGTCGTTCAGCCGCATCAGCACCTGACCGGTCCGCACATGATCGCCGTCGCGCACGGTCAGTTCCGCAACCGATCCTCCCTCCTGATTGGCGATGATGCGACGCTGGCCCTCGACCTCGATCGCGCCCTGCGCGATCGCTGCTTCCGCCAGCGGAGCGGAGACGGACCAGGCGCTGAAGCCGCCGATGAAAACCGCCATGGCCATCAATCCGAGCAGGATCACGCCGCGTGTCGACGGATGAGGCGCCTCCATCAACGGTAGCGCGGGCGACGCAATCGACCGGGCGGGGCTGTCAGCAACGATGGCTCGTTCGGAGGGGGACGGGAGAGCTTGGGTCATGATGCAACACGGTTCGGTTCGCCTCGGGCGGGTGCCGCGACCCTGGCGATGCGAGGTTCGGTGATTGTCGGGCGGTTGTCGGGCGCCGGCTGGGCGATGACGCGGTTCAGGACCTCGACCCGCGGCCCAAACATTTCGACCGCGCCATCCCGCATCAGCAAGACCAGATCGACATGCCGCACCAGACGCGGACGATGCGAGACCAGGACCACCGTGGTGCCGCATGCCTTGAGCTTCCCCAGCGTATCGGCCAGATTGGCCTCGGAATCGCCGTCGAGATTGCTGTCGGGTTCGTCCAACACCACGAACCTCGGATCGCGGAACAGGGCACGTGCCAAGCCGATCAATTGCCGCTGTCCGCCGGAGAGATACTGACCGTTCTCGCCGATCTCGGTGTCGTAGCCGCATGGCAGCCGCAGGATCATGTCGTGGCAGCCCGCAAGCTGCGCGGCTCGGTAAACCTGCTCGGGCGAGGCGTCTCCCATCCGTGCGATGTTGCGGAACACCGAACCCTCGAACAGCTCGACAGACTGCGGCAGGTAGCCGACGTAGCGGCCGAAATCCTCGCGCATCCAGCGATGGACGTCGGCGCCATCGAGGCGAACGGTGCCGGCGCTTGGCGCAAGCGTGCCGATCAGCATCTTGATCAGGGTAGTCTTGCCGGCTGCCGACGGGCCGATGACGGCAAGACTGTCACCCGGAGACAGCGCGAACTGCACACCTTTGACGATCGGCGACGTCGAACCCGGCAAGCCGTACGTGACGCGCTCCACCGAGAGGCGGCCGACCGGGGTCGGTAACGGCCGGCCGGGCGGACGAAGACGAGGCAAGCTGAGGAAGTGCTGCAAGCGAAAGAAAGCCTGCCGGGCCTGGACAAGCTGCTTCCAACCGCCGATCAGCATTTCTACCGGCGCAAGCGCCCGGCCCATGATGATGGAGCCGGCAACAGTTGCGCCCGATGTCAGATCGTGCTGCAGCACCAGATAGCAGCCGGCGCCCAGGACGGCGATCTGCACCCCAAGGCGCGCGAACTTGGCCGTGGCCAGCAGCAAGGAGGCTCGCTGCGCCGCGCGCCGCTGCGGCGGCAGCATTTCGGCCACCCCCTCCTGCCAGCGGCGCATCACTGCCGGCAACATGCCCATGCTGTCAATCACCTCCGCATTGCGCGCGATGCTGTCAGCGCGACGTTGCGAATTGGCCGCCGCAACATTTGCCTCCTTCATCAGGCGCGAGGTGGTCAGCTCGTTCAGCAAGGTGAGAATGAAAAGGACGATCGCTCCTGCGGTCGCGATGCAACCCAGCACCGGATGCAGGGCGAAGATCACGGCGAGAAAAACCAGCACCCAGGGAAGATCGTAGAGGGCGAGCAGAGCAGGGGAGCCGAGGTAGCCGCGGCAAATGGCGAGATCGCGCAGCGCCTCCATGCGATAGGAATGACCAGAGAGCACGCTCTCGATCGCTCTCGCAAAGCCCTCCGGCGCGGCCTTCCGCTCGACCCAGGTCGCAACACGCTGCAGGGTCTGATTGCGCGAGATTTCCAGAATGGCCAGCAACAGGATGGACGCGCCCGCAATCAGCGACAGATAGAGCAGCGTATCGACGTTGTGCGTCGTCAGTACGCGGTCGAAAATCTGCATCATGTAGATCGGAATGGTGAGCTGCAGCAGGTTGACCATGCCGCTGAACAGGCCCACCACCAGGAATTGCAGCTTGCAATAGCCGATAGCGCGGCTGAGGATTGTCTCGCTTTTCCCGTGCGGATCAATCGCCGCAAGCTTCGACATCGGCTTCATATGCGACGCCCCCCCCATTTTCCAACCCCGACGTCTTCGTCGTGATATTCGAGCCTCGGGGCTCTCCTGCCGTACGTGACAGGCACGGCGACTTCAAAATCCGTCCAGTACAGTCGTCCACCTCAAAGAGAAGGACGACTGTATCCGGCAGAAGCGCTGTTATCTCGCTCCAAGGACAGGCAATCCCGAGTGGACTTAGCTCAGGACGAAGTCGTGGTGAGAAAGGTCCGCGGCGTGAACGCCCTGTAACGTCACATCCCCAGCGGCGCCGAGGTCCAGCACGGCGCCGTTGGCGGTGTCGTGCACGTGCGCAAGCGGATCAAAATTGGGGCCGAAGCCCGACAAATTGATCACGTCGTTGTTCACGTCGAAGTCCGTGATAGCGTCGTGCCCGCCTTGCGACATCTGGAAGGTGAAGGTATCCGCACCGCCATTGCCGGTCAGGATGTCGTTGCCCACACCGCCATCGATGCGATCCGCGCCACTGCCGCCGATAATGGTGTCGTTGCCTTCGTCGCCGAACAGCTTGTCGGACACCGCACCGCTGCCTAAACTGGATGCCTGGATGAAGTCGTTGCCGGCATCGCCGTGGATCTCGGCAGCGGCCTGCCCGCCGAGCGGCGGATTGAATGCGGCCACACCGGTGATCCTATCGTTACCGGCTCCCCCATGAACCACGTCACCGAACGTCTCAGTCCACTGTACGATATCGTCGCCGTCACCCGCATCGGCAAAGCCGTGCTCACCCATATGGTCGATCACGTCGTTGCCAAGGCCGCCGAAGATCTGATCGTGGCTGCCGCCGCCACTGATGTGATCGTCGCCGTCACCGCCATCAAGGCGGTCGGTGCCGCCATTTCCAATGATGGTGTCATTTCCGGTACCGCCTTCGATACGGTCGTTACCGTCGCCGCCGGTCAGGGTATCGTCGCCGGCATCACCGAAGATCTTGTCGCCTGCCGTGGCGTGCGCTGCATCCGTCGTAAACGCGGAGATGATGTCGTTGCCGTCGCCGCCATGGCTTTCGTCGGACGCGGTATCGGAACCGGTGATCCGGTCGTTGCCTTCGTCGCCGAAGACGACGTCTCCGACTGCATCATTCCAGGAGATGACATCATCGCCGGCACCGGCGTGAACGACATCGTGTCCCATCATCTGGTCGACGGTGTCATTACCGTCGCCGCCGTAAACCAGGTCGTTGCCGGCTCCGGTGCTGATGTGGTCATTTCCCGACCCGCCATCGAGGTAGTCGTTGCCGCCTCCACCGTTGATGGTATCGTTTCCGGTGCCGCCTTCGATGTGATCCGCGGCATCGCCGCCGATCAGCGTGTCATTGCCGCCGTCGCCGAACATCCGGTCGCCCGCCGTGGCGTGCGCGGCATCGGTCGTGAAGGCCTGGATGAAGTCATCGCCGTCGCCGCCGTGACTTTCATCGGACGCCGTGTCGGAGGCGATGATCCTGTCGTTGCCGCCATCGCCATAGACGATGTCTCCGACCGCGTCATTCCAGGAAATCGTGTCGTTGCCGTCGCCGCCATGGACAACATCATGACCGGCCATCTGGTCGATGGTGTCGGCGCCGTCCCCGCCGAACACCGTATCGTTGCCGGCTCCTGTGCTGATGTGATCGTCGCCGTCGCCGCCATCGAGGAAGTCGTTGCCGCCATTTCCCATGATGGTGTCGTTACCGGTGCCGCCCTCGATGTGGTCGTTGCCGTCGCCGCCGATCAGGGTGTCATTGCCGGCGTCTCCGAAGATCTTGTCGCCTGCGGTGGCGTGCGCGGCGTCGGTCGTAAAAGCCTGAATGAAGTCGTTGCCGTCCCCGCCGTGGCTCTCGTCGGCCGCCGTATCGGAACCGATGATCCGGTCGTTGCCCTCATCGCCGAAGACGACATCACCGACCTTGTCGTTCCACGAGATCAGATCGTCGCCCGCGCCTGCGTGGACGACGTCATGACCGGCCATCTGATCGATCGTATCGATGCCGTCACCGGCGAATACGACATCATTGCCCGCGCCGGTGCTGATGTGGTCGTTTCCCGATCCACCTTCGAGAAGATCGTTGCCGTTGCCGCCGGTGATGACGTCATTGCCTGCACCACCAAGGATATGGTCGTCGCCATCACCGCCGTTGAGCGTATCATCACCATCATCGCCTGACAGCGTATCGTTGCCGCCGTTGCCGTCAATCGTATCGTTGCCGGCAAGGCCGAAGATATGATCCGGCCTATCGGTGCCGGTCAGGATATCGTCGCCGTTCGTTCCCGTAAGATCAGACATGACGCGTTCTCCCTGTCAAATGTGGGCCTCAGCGGGTTGCAGGTTGACGAGAGTCCTGCGCTGCCCTCAACCGACGCCCTCACGTATTGGTAAGCTTTCTTTTCGGAGAGTTCAGGGGCGATATGGTTGCATCTGTAATGCGGGGAACAGATTGCTGTAACCAAACTGTAACGTCGTTTCTCAAGGCGAGACGAGGGTCTCATCCGAACTGACGGCGTGATTGATCATGAACAAACGGCATGACGGCAAGTCACGTCGCTGTGCTTATTGGGTCGGGTTCGTCGTTGAGTTTGAGACGTCCCGAGGCTGCCAGATCCATCGCAGCAGCTAATTCCGAGGTGCCCACGCGGCGCTTGCCGGGTCGTTACGATCAGCAAGGACTTGCTGAGTCGCTTCTATCGTGGCGCGCGGCTTCTTGCGCCCGATCTTGCGGACGACCGTATAAAACGCTGGCGTAAACAGGAGTCCGAAGGCGGTCACTCCCAGCATTCCTGCGAACACCGCAGTGCCGAGCGATTGACGCATTTCCGAGCCTGCCCCGGTGGCGACCACGAGAGGTGCGACACCGAAGATGAACGCCAGCGACGTCATCAGGATCGGTCGCAGCCGCGTGCGCGCGGCGGTGACGGCGGCCTCACCGGGCGTGGCGCCGGCTTCCTCGGTCTGGCGTGCGAATTCCACGATCAGGATCGCGTTCTTGGCGGCGAGTCCAACCAGCACGACGAATCCGATCTGCGCGAGAACGTCGATCGCCATGCCGCGCATCAAAAGACCCGTCACGGAGGCAAGCAGGCACATCGGAACGATCATCACCACCGCGAGCGGCAGATTCCAGCTTTCATATTGCGCGGCAAGCACCAGGAACACGAACAAGGCTGCTGCGCCGAACACCAGCAAGGACGAGGTCCCCGGCTGTTGCTGCTGAAACGCAAGCTCGGTCCATTCGAAGCCGATGCCTGGCGGCAGCACCTCGTGCGCCAGCTCCTCCATGCGGTGCAGCGCAGTGCCGGTTGCGACCCCAGGCGCCGCTACGCCCATCACTTCAGCAGCCGGGAAGAGATCGTAACGCGGCACGCGATAGGGCGCGTTCTCAGACTTCAGCCGCGCCACCGTGCCCACCGGCACCATCTCGCCGGAGGTGTTGCGCGCCTTCAGCCGCGCGATGTCGTGCGGATCCTGGCGGAACGAGCCATCGGCCTGCGCGATGACCTGGTAGGTGCGGCCGAGATAGTTGAAGTCGTTGACATATTGCGAGCCGAGATAGACTTGCAGGGTGTTGAAGACGTCGGTAGGCGTCAGCCCGACCTTCTCGGCCTTCTCTCGATCGATATCGGCGTTGACCGCCGGCGAGCGTGTCCCGAACAGCGTGAAGACGCCGGCGAAACTCGGATCCTTGTTGGCGGCTGCGACCAGCGCCTGCGCTGCTTTCGACAGTGCCTCCGAGCCGAGGCCCGCGCGATCCTGCAGCATCATCTTGAAACCGCCGGCATTGCCGATGCCCTGCACCGGCGGGGGCGGAATCGTCAGCACATAGGCTTCCTGGATCACCGAGAGGCGCTTGCGCAGGTCGGCGAGCACGCTCGGTGCGGTCAGGCCGGGCACGTCATGGTTATAGAGCGATGGCAAGCCGGAAAAGATCGTACCGGCATTGGAGGCGATGGTGAAGGTGGTCGCATCCAGTCCTGCAAACGGCGCGACGTGCTCGACACCGGGTGTGGACATGATGATGTCGATCGCCTTCTTGACGACCGCCTCCGTGCGATCGAGCGAAGCGCCGGGCGGCAATTGCACGACAGTGATGAGATAGCCCTGGTCCTGCTCAGGGATGAAGCCGGTGGGCGCGCGGGCGAACTGGAAGCCGGCGACGCCGATCAGCGCGGCATAGACCACGAGCACGACGCCGGTGATCTGCACCAGCCGCCGCGTCAGCCGTCCATAGCCTGTCGACAGCCACTCGAAGCCCAGATTGAAACGCGCAAATCCAGCCTGCACCAGGCGAAAGATCAACGGGCCGCGCGGCTTCTGGCCGTGCTCGTGGGCCTTGAACAGCACCGCGCACAGGGCCGGGCTCAGGGTCAGCGAGACGAAGCACGAGATCAGGGTCGACACGGCGATCGTGACCGCGAACTGGCGAAAGAATTGCCCGGTAATGCCCGACAGGAAGGCCGAGGGCACGAACACAGCGCATAGCGTCAGCGCAATCGCGATCAGCGCACCGCCGACCTCGTCCATGGTGACATGGGCAGCCTGTGCCGGGGTCATGCCGCGTTCGAGATTGCGCTCGACATTCTCCACCACGACGATGGCGTCATCGACGACAATGCCGACCGCGAGCACGAGGCCGAACAGCGACAGGTTGTTCAACGATATTCCGAGCACGTAGAGGAAGACGAAAGTGCCGACCAGCGACACCGGGATTGCAATCACCGGAATGATCGCCGCGCGCCAGCTTTGCAGGAACAGGAACACGACGCCGACCACAAGGAGGATCGCGATGAAGATGGTCTTGATCACCTCGTCGACCGATTTGCCGACGAAGATGGTGGGGTCGTAAATGATCTTGTACTGCAGGCCGGGCGGAAAATCCTTGCCCAGCTTCTCCATTGCGTCGAGCACTTCGTGCTCGACGGCGAGGGAATTGGCGCCCGGCTGGGCGAAGATCAGGAGCGGCAGGCCCGGCTCGCGATCCATGTAGGCGGACGATCCGTAGTCGGAAGCGCCGATCTCGACGCGGCCCACATCGCGCAGCCGCGTCACGCGGCCCTCGGTGTCCGACTTCAGGACGATGGCGGCGAATTGTTCTGGTGTCGACAGGCGCCCAAGCGTCTGCACGTTGATCTGATAGGCCTGCTTGGAGGCGACCGGCGGCTGGTTCAGCACGCCCGCCGAAACCTGGACGTTCTGGGCGCGCAGCGCGGCAAGCACCTCGCTTGCGTTCATGTTATGCGCCGCAACCTTGTCGGGATCGAGCCAGATGCGCATGGCGTATTCGCGCCCGCCCTGCATCTGCACATCGCCGACGCCCGGTAGCCGCGCCAGCACGTCCTTTACGTGCAACGTCGCGTAATTCGAGGTGTAGAGCAGGTCGCGCGACGAGTCGGGCGAATAAAGATGTACCGCGAGCAGGATGTTCGGTGTCGACTTGCGCACCTGCACGCCGAGCCGCTGGACGTCTTCCGGCAGCCGGGGAAGCGCATCCTGCACCCGGTTCTGCGTGAGCATCTGCGCGACGTTGAGGTCGGTCCCGATCCGAAACGTCACGGTGACCGTGAGCTTGCCGTCGCCGGTGGACTGGCTGCTCATGTAGATCATGTTCTCGACGCCGTTGATCTCCTGCTCGAGCGGTGTCGCCACCGTGCGCGATACCGTCTCGGCAGATGCGCCGGGATAGGTGGTGGTGATCTGGACCGTCGGCGGCACGATCTCCGGATATTGCGAGATCGGCAGGATGGCGAGCGCGCCGAGGCCGATCAGCGTCAGGAAGACGGAGAGGACAGTCGCAAAAATCGGCCGGTCGATGAAGCTATGGGTCACGGAGAACGCTCCTGTCTTCTCGGTCCTGGTCTCTAGCCTTGGCCGTCAACCTTGGCCGTCAGCGGCAGCGTCGTAATGGATGGCGCCGTCTTGCGGCGCGACCTTGGTGCCGGGAATGGCGCGCACCAGGCCGTCGA
This sequence comes from Bradyrhizobium sp. Arg237L, assembly GCF_029990105.1. Lineage (NCBI taxonomy): Bacteria > Pseudomonadati > Pseudomonadota > Alphaproteobacteria > Hyphomicrobiales > Nitrobacteraceae > Bradyrhizobium > Bradyrhizobium sp. Arg237L. The sequence continues at coordinate 110,925 of NZ_JAQMIL010000010.1, forward strand.
TGACGACGCGGTCGCTCGCCTCGAGGCCCGACTGGATCACGCGCAATCCGCCGCGAAGATCACCGGTGGTCACGATCTTTGGTTTCACGGTCGCATCAGCGCCGACGGTCATGACCAGCCGCTGCGACTGGTCGAGCATGACGGCGGCGTCCGGCAAGAGATAAACCTGCGTCGGCGGGGCGATCGCAACCCGCAGCCGCGCGAACTGGCCGGGCGCCAGGAACAGATCCGGGTTAGGCACGGTGGCGCGCGCATGAATGGTGCCGCTGGAGCGGTCGAGTGCATTGTCGATGAAGTCCAGCGTGCCTTCGCGGGCGAACCTGTTCTCGTCGCTGAGGCTGATCGCGACCTTGTTGGCGAGCGGACCGCCAACGCGGGCGCGCTCTCGCGAGAATGTCAGGAAATCGGATTCGCTCATGTCGAAATCGAGATAGAGAGGATCGAGCGAGACCAGCGTCGTGAGCAGCGTGGTCGGACTGGTTGCAGCACGGCTGCCCGCGACCAGGCTTCCAATCGAAACCTGGCGCGCGCCGATGCGTCCCGTGAACGGTGCCCGTACGCGGCAGTATTCAAGGTCGAGTTCCGCGTCCCGCACCCGCGCCTTGGCGTCTTCGACTGCGGCCCGGGACGCATCCTGGTCGTTGGTGCGCTGGTCGACCGTCTCCTGCGTTGCGAACTCGTTGCGCTTGAGCGATTGCGCCCGCGTAAGCTGGTTGCTGGCGAGTGCCACGCGCGCCGTTGCGGTCACAAGCGCAGCTTGCGCCTGGGCCAGCCTGATCTCGTAGGGCCGCGGGTCGATCACGAAGAGGAGGTCGCCCTTGTGGACGATCTGGCCGTCCTTGAAATGAAGCTCGGTCAAGATACCGCCTACCTGGGCCCGCAATTCAACCCGGTCGATGGCCGAGAACTGTCCGAGGAAACCGACCCTGGTATCGACCTCGCGCTGCAAGGGCTGGCTCACCGTCACCGGCAGAGGAGATGGCAACGCCGCCGCCTGGTCACCTTTGCGAGGCGCGAAGCCGAGGTAGACAAAGAGTGCGGCAAGCACCGCTATCGCAGCGATTGCGGCCGTTCTCCATGTCCGCCGTCGCGGCGCCGGCTGCTTCAGCGGTTCTCGTTCAATGTTCGAATGATCACTGATCTGATCCATGAGGCTACCATCGGTATTTGCCATGCCGCCTTGAATCGGGCCGAAGCCTTGCTGGCCTACCGAACCACACCGGCCAGTCCAGATTTCGGGGGAGGTTTCGCGGCAGTTGTTTCGGAAGCGGATAAGTTGTGTTCGGGGTTGATATTTGGAGAGGGAACTCCAATATAGTTTGGCGGATATAAACTCAGGGAGGCGCCGTTCAAGGATTTTTGGAGCGATGACACCAAAAATAAATCAGCAGAAGAAAATTCAAGCAAAGAGCGCTCAAGACGAGAGGCGTGGCCGTGGCCGGCCGGCCGTCTTCGATCGTGCCGCCGCGCTGCAAGAGGCGATGAAGCTGTTCTGGGAACGCGGCTATGAAGGCACGTCGTTCAACGACCTGATCGCCGCGATGGGGATCAGCGCGTCGAGCTTCTACAACTCGTTCGGCAGCAAGGAAGAACTCTATTGCGAAGCCACGCATTCCTTTCTCGAATGGTCGGGCCAATGGTTCTTCGCCATCCTCAATGATCCCTCGATCGATACCAGGACAGCCTTCGCGCACCTGTTCGAGGCGACCGCAGAAGAGTTCACCCGCGGCGATCACCCGCTCGGCTGCATGATCTCGCTTGCTGGCACACATTGCTCACCGGGAATGAAGAATATTCGTGACATGATGGCCGAGCATCGCGCTTTTTCGGAAGGCGCGATGGCCGCACGCATCCGGAAAGGCGTGATGGAGGGCGACGTAGCCCAAGATGTCGATTGCGAAATGCTGGCCGCCTATTACAGTGCGGTGGCGCGCGGGCTTGCGGTGCAAGCGCGCGATGGGGCCGCGCGTGAGAAATTGTCTGAAATAGGCCGGCTGGCCATGCGTGCCTGGCCGACGGCAAAGAGCGACGATCAAGGCTCAGCCGCGGTTGCCGCTGGTCGGTCGCGTGATGTCTGACTATCGCGCGATGTTCCGGATTCGAGACAAGCCTCTGTGTGCCCGAGAGAGTCGAAAAGCTGGCAGATCCGCGATTTCCGGATTTAGATCTTGAGTTCGATGACTGAAGACGAGCCTCTCGATGAGATTTCAATGATCGAAGCTCGGCTCGAGCAGCTTGCCGAAGTCGCCGAGCGGTGCAGAAAGATCATTTTGGCTTCGAAGGCGGCAATCGCGGGCGGCATCGCATTGCTGATCGTTATGATGTTCGGCCTCTTCGGACCTGATCAAGTCGCTCTTATTGGATCAGTCGCCCTGGTGCTGGGCGGAATCGTATCGCTCGGATCGAATGTCAGTACGTTGCAACAGACGGTAGCCGACATAAGCGCCGCAGAGTTGCTCCGTTCTGATCTGATCGGCAGGATCGACCTCAAACTGGTTGGTGAGAGCACACGAAGCTGAGTTGCGCGCCCCCCGGGTGGGTCAGATGCCGACGTTACGGCCGAACTCAAGCTGGTTTACATCTGGAAGCGGACATTGGCCGCTCCCGTGGCTAGGCCGGCGACGGGCCAATCGCTGCCATGACCAGATGAGCTGACGGTGTGCGCAGTCCGCCATCCTCAATGACGGCGACTCCAGCGAAGAGCTACCCGCTGGCAAACGTCGCTACGATCTGTTGTGTCATGACGATGAAAGCCCTGGCGGCTGCCGAACGGTAAGCGTTGCGACGGCGAAGCCGCGCGGCGCGCCTGGGCTCGAACGCAGGTTTCATTTTCACGGCGGACAGACCTGAGCCGCCGACGTTCTCCGGAAGGATGGTCGCGAGGTCGGTCTGGCGGATGAGTTCAAACAGCGTCAGGTTCGAGTTCGCCTCCGCGTCAATTCGCGGGCGCAAGCCTTCATTCCGGAAATAGCGGTCCACAATCCGGCAGATCGCCGAAGCCGATTCCGAGGTCCTGTGTGCACCGAAAACCTGATCCGAGTGTGATGCCGCGTTGGAATCGCTAAGCTGGCATGATGATCGGGCTGTTCCGCTTCGCTCGGCCGTCCTGGCCTCGCCATTCAAGTCGAAGTTGCGGCTTGAAGCCGAGAACGCGGTGCTCCGACAACAGTTAATTGTTTTGCGGCGCAGATCGCGCGGTCGCGTTCGGCTCACGAACCTTGATCGCTGGTTCTGTGCCCAGCTGTATCGGTGGTTTCCAGCAATCCTACAGGTTCTCACAATCGGCCGGCCCGAGACGCTCGTGCGTTGGCACAGAGCCGGATTCTGCTGCTACTGGCGTTGGAAGTCGCGCCCACGGGGAGGGCGACCGCAGATCGGAACGGAGCTGCGCGTCTTGATCCGGCGGATGAGCGTCGAAAATCCGCTTTGGGGCGCGCCTCGCATCCACGGCGAACTGCTCAAGCTCGGGTTTCAGGTCGCGCAGTCGAGCGTCGCGCGATACGAACTTTATTGTAGTTGAACGGTGCGCGCGTTCAGTGGAATTTTTTCAATGAGATAGAAAGTGGCGTGTGCACAACTTGTGCACCGGAAGATCAAGAAAAATCTATTGATGACCAATTTTAGCAGTCGAGTCCTCGATGGGGGAAACTGCATGAGGACCATGAACCCCAGGCATCGTAGATGGGGGGCGCTTGCCGCGCCTTAGTGAAGGCTTGGCTACGATGCCTATGAACATCCATTTGCGCCTGAATGCACCATCAGCGTCTCCTGGACGAGAGTTGCCAGCATCAGCCCATCGCGGTCATGAACACGTGCGATCGACAGCCCGCGACCGCCTTCCGCGCAGGGACTTTCGGTCTCGATATGCATCCAGGCGTCGGGGGAAAACGCGCGATGAAACCAGATACAGTGGTTGAGGCTCGACACATAGAGCGGCTCGCGTGATTGTAGATCGCGAAGATGGCCGCCTACGCTGCTGAAGTTCAGCCACCAGTCCGACAGATACGCAAAGACCGCGGCTTGCGTCGTCGGACCGCGGACAAGCGGTCGCTTGCTCCTGAGCCAGAAGCGCAAGCGCGGCTGCGCAGTCGCGGCCGAGAGCTGGCGCTCGATATCAGGAATACGAAAATCCATACTGGGCTTGATATGCGGAGAGTAGGGACCGAGCGGCCGCAATTGCTGCATGAGGGCGGTCGGGATCGTGGCGAGCGCGGGCAAGTCATCGGGATTTTCCGACAGCGCCGGCGAAGACGCACCATGTCGCGGCCCGGGCTGCGGCGCGCAGAAGCTTGCTTGTGCGGCCACGATCGTTCGGCCGTCACCTTGCATGCCCAGCACGTGACGGGACGAGAACCGCTCGCCCTCTCGCGATATTGGCCGAACTGCACAAGCTCGACTGGCGCGAGCAATCGTTGGCCTCGCTGCACGGCGACGGCCGCGAGCGCGAGGAAGTGCGCGCGATCTCGGTCTGGCGCCGATCGCTCGCGCGCCCGACCGCGCGCTATTACCCCTTGCTTGACTGGGGCGGGCGCTGGCTTGCTGAAAACTGCCCGCAGCCGCCGCGCCGAACCATCGTGCATGGTGACTACAGGATCGGAAATTTTCTCGAGCGCGAGCGAAAGATCACAGCCATCCTCGATTGGGAGCTGACGCATCTCGGCGATCCCCACGAGGACCTCGCATGGGCCCTGATGCCAACCTTCAACGCCAGGAGCCGCAAGCTCTATGGCGTGGTCGAGCGGGAGGAGGTGATCGAGCTCTATCAGCGCGCCTCGGGAATCTCGATCTCGGCAAGGAGTCTCGCGTTCTATGAGGCCTTTGCTCTGTATCAGGCTGCGGCGATCCAGATGTGCGCGGTTCGCGCCTTCGAGGTCGACCGCTTCAACGACATGCGTATGGCCGTGATGGCAAGCCAGATGCCGTCGATCGTGCGGGCGTTCGAGCGAGCATTGGAGGCTGTGGCATGAGCGCGTCCTTTGAAAGGCTGATCGACGGCATGGTCGAAGCGCTGCAGGCACACGTTCTGCCGGGAAGCCACGATGATTTTGCCCGGGGGCAGATCTTCTCGGTGATCTTTGCGCTCAATGGGTTGAAGCTCGCGGCGGACTGGAAGACGGGGCCGCTGTTGGAGCAAATTCGCCTTCAGGATGACGCCTTCGCGGCGGTGAGGCGATTGGCGGATGGAATGAGCCATCCGCCGTTGCCGGTGACACGTCTCACCGGCGGCATCGTCGACGCCGCGACCGTCGAAAGCCTGCGTGACGAGGGCGACCGGAAGCTGGGCGAGCTCTTGCTGTGGGCGACCGGCGAGGATGCGAGGACGGCCGACCGGAGCGCGGCAAGCGAGATCGAGATGATGCTGCGGCGTCTGATCTGCGATCAGCTCAAGGTCGAACTCGCGACGACGCCGAAATCGATGCTGCAGCAAATTGCGGGCGAACGGGTCGCGTCCGGGGCCAACTGAAGCTTAGTGAATGCCGGGGAAGGCGCTTGCCGCCGGCAAGTTGGAGTGATATTAGTTAAACGGTCAGTCGGATTATTAAATGACCGATGCGGAACCGAGCTGTGGGAGGCGGAGCGATGAACGTAATGACCGGCATCTCGCCATGGGAGCAGTTGATCCGGCCGGATCGGGTGCACGGGACGCTCTACACCAATCCCGCGATCTTCGAGGCCGAACTCGAGAACATATGGTACCGCACCTGGGTCTATGTCGGGCACGAGAGCGAGGTGCCAAAGGCTAACGACTATGTGGTCAAGTCGATCGGCCCGCAATCGGTGATCATGACACGCGACGAGCAGGGCAAGGTCAATCTGCTGCTCAACCGCTGCTCGCATCGCGGCAATCAGGTCTGCTCCTACGACAAGGGCAATGCGCGCTCCTTCACCTGCCCGTTCCACTCATGGACCTTTGCCAACGACGGCCGCCTGGTCGGCTATGCCTTTCCGGATGGCTATGAGGGGCAGGACAAATCGAAGCTCGCGTTGGGGCGTGTCACCCGCGTGCAGTCCTATCGCGGCTTCGTGTTCGGCTCGTTCGCGGGCGAGGGGCCGACGCTGGAGGAGCATCTCGGCGGCGCCGCCGAAACCATCAATCGCCTGGCGCGCTCCTCACCGGAAGGCGAGGTCGAGGTCACGGCCGGTTTCCTCAAGCACCGCGTCAAAGCGAACTGGAAATTCATCCTGGAGAACGAGTGCGACGGCTATCACCCGGCCTTCGTGCATACCTCGATCTTCGGCGTCGCCGATAGCGCGATCGGCAAGCTCTATGGCGGCGCCTCGACCGCGATGACGCGCGACTACGGCAACGGTCACACCGAGATCGATTTGCGTCCCGAGTTCCGCAAGCGCGATCAGCCGATGAGCTGGTTCGGCACCTCGTCCGAGCGTCTGCCGGATTACACCGCGCAGATGAACGCCGCCTATGGCGAGAAGGCGGCGCGCGAGATCATGATCGACGGCACGCCGCATGTGATGATCTTCCCGAACCTGTTCATTGCAGAAATCCAGATGTTCGTGATCCAGCCGCTGGCGGTCGACGACAGCGTGCAGCACGTCACCGCGCTGCAATTCAAGGGTGCACCCGACCTGAACCGTCGGCTGCGCCAGCAGACCATGGGCTCGGTCGGCCCCGCCGGTTTCCTGCTCGCCGACGATTCCGAGATGTATGAGCGCTGCCATCGCGGCGTGCTGGCCCGCAATCCGGAATGGATCTTTCTCGGGCGCGGCGAGAAGCGCGAGCGCCAGGACGAACTCGGCTTCCGGGTCGGCCATGTCACCGACGAGGTGCCGTCGCGCGGCATCTGGAGCCATTATCGCAAGCTGATGGAGCGTGGCTGATGTTGTCGCGCGAGAGCAGCGCCACGCTGATGAATGCGGTGACGGCGTTCATCTACCGGGAAGCACGGCTGCAGGACGAGCACCAGTACGAAGACTGGGAAAAGCTCTGGACCGAGGACGGCGTCTACTGGGTGCCGGCCAACGGCGTCGATATCGATCCCGAAAAGGAAATGTCGATCATCTATGACAACCGCTCCCGCATCGCGCTGCGCGTGCGGCAGCTCATGACCGGCAAGCACTTTACCCAGACGCCGCAGTCTCGCCTGCGCCGGCTCGTCTCCAACATCGAACTGATGGACGAGCAGGCGACCGGCGACATCGCGGTCGCCAGCAACAGCCTCATTTTCGAGTCAAGCCTGCGCGACGACACGCTGTGGGCCGCGCGCAACGAGTATCGGCTGCGCTATGTCGATGGCGAATTGCGGATGGTCTACAAGAAGGTCATGCTCGTCAATAGCGACAAGGCGTTGTTCACGCTGTCGTTCCTCGTCTGACGCCGGAAAGGCCATGCCATGATCGACAAGGGACCGGTTCTGCTCGACATCAGCGACGGCATTGCGCGGCTGCGGCTCAACCGTCCCGATGCCGCGAACGGAATGAGCGCGGAATTATTGAGCGCGCTCTGCGACGCCATCATGGTCTGCCACGGCCATCCGGATCTGCGGGTGGTGCTGCTGAGTGGCGAGGGTACCAATTTCTGCGCCGGCGGCGATGTGCGCGCCTTCGCGTCCAAGGGCGAGAAGCTGCCGGACTACATCCGCCAGGCCACGGCCTATTTGCAGAATGCGGTGACGGGGTTGCTACGGCTGGAAGCCCCGGTGATCGCGTCGGTCCAGGGGTTTGCCGCAGGCGGCGGCGGCTTTGGCCTGGTCTGCGCGTCCGACATCGTGATTGCCGCGGAGTCGGCAAAATTCCTTGCCGGTGCCACGCGGGTGGCGATGGCGCCGGACGCCGGTGTCTCCGTGACGCTGTCGCGGCTGGTCGGCTTGCGCCGCGCGATGTCGATCCTCCTGACCAATCCGGTGATCTCGGCGCCCGAGGCGCTACAGATGGGAATCGTCACCAAGGTCGTGCCCGACAACGAGCTCGGCAGCGCCTCGCTCGCGTTCGCAAAGGAGTTGGCGGCCGGCGCGCCGAAGGCACTCGCCGCGACCAAGCGCCTGGTCTGGGCAGGAACCGGCACCAGCATCGAACAGTGCCTGTCAGAGGAGGCGCGGACCGTGTCCGAACTGTCGGGCATGGCTGATGCCCGCGAAGGCCTCGCCGCCGTGATCGAGCGGCGCAAACCGAATTTCACCGGGCACTGACGCGTGCCCGCCGCCGGGACATTGCGATTTGGGCGGCTGGATGGGCGCCGTGCGCTCCTTACCGGCGGCGCACATGGCATCGGCGCGGCAATCGCCCACGGATTTGCCCAAGCCGGCGCAAAAGTTGTGATCGGCGATCTCGACCTTGCCGCGGCATCGTCTCTTGCCGGCGAGATCGGCGCGGAGGCCGCCCGCCTAGATGTCAGCAATCCCGCGATGGCGCGCGAGATCGTCGCGCAACACGGGCCGTTCGATATCCTCGTCAACAACGCCGGGATCGACCAGCACGCCTTCTTCACCGACACGACTGAGCAAGATTGGGCAAGGCTGCTCAGCGTCAATCTCGTCGGCGTGCTCGCCTGTACCCATGCAGTGCTGCCAGCGATGCAGGCCACGGGCTTTGGCCGCATCATCAACATCACGTCAGAAGCCGCGCGGCTGGGATCGAAAGGTGGGGCGGTGTATTCGGCCGCCAAGGGCGGCGTGATCGCCTTCACCAGGAGCATGGCGCGTGAGAATGCCCGTTATCGCATCACCGCCAACGCCATCGCGCCCGGGCCGATCCGCACGCCGATGCTGGAACAGGCCGTCGCCAAAGGCGGCGAGAAGTTGCTGCAGGCGATGACCGATGCGACGCTGCTACGCCGGCTGGGCGAGCCCGGGGAGATCGCGGCGGCTGCCTTGTTCCTTGCCTCCGACCAGGCGGCCTATATCACCGGCGAAACGCTCGGCGTCTCCGGTGGCATGGGGCTGGGTGGCTGAGATGGCAGACGTGCCTCACGATATTTCGGCAGCTCCGGTCGATCGCGCGATCGAGCGGATGCGCACGGTCTATCGGGGATGGACGCGCGAGACGTCGGTTGTCCAGATGCGCAGCGATTGGGATGCGGCCTTTACCGGCTGCTCGGTGCCGGTCGCATGCCACCACGTCTCGGTCGGCGGCGTCGACGCCGAATGGATCGTGCCGGCGGATGCGCCGCCGGACAAGGCGATCCTGTATTTCCACGGTGGCGGCTTTCGCATCGGATCGGTCGCCTCGCACCGCGACCTGATCGCGCGGATCTCGCAGGCGAGCGGTTGCCGGACGCTCGCGATCAGCTACCGGCTGGCGCCGGAGCATCGTTTTCCGGCCGCACTGGACGATGCGCTCACGGCGTATCGTTACCTGTGCGACCATGGTTTCGATCCCTGCGATATCGCCGTCGCAGGCGATTCCGCCGGCGGAAATCTCGCGCTCGGCACCATGCTGGCATCGCGCGACCGCGGCGAGCCGCTGCCTGTGGCGGGAGTGCTGATGTCGCCCTGGACCGATCTCGCTGCGACCGGCGCGAGCTATCGGACGCGGGCCGAGGCCGATCCGATCCATCAGCGCGCGATGATCCTCGCTCTGGCAAGGACCTATCTCGGTGCAGAGGGTGATCCGAACAATCCAATGGCATCGCCGGTATACGCGAAGCTGTCCGGCCTGCCGCCGCTGCTGGTTCAGGTCGGTGACCGCGAGACCGTCCGAGACGATTCCACCGAACTCGCAGCAAAGGCGAAAGCCGCCGGTGTCGACGTCGATCTGCAGGTCTGGGACGGCATGATCCACGTATTCCAGATGTTTGCCGAGATTCCGCAATCGCGCGAAGCCATCGCCTCAATCGCAAAATTTTTGCGCGAGCATCTTCACATCCCCGCCGGGAGGGACTGAAATGAACCTCATGACCGCCAATCCGGGCCAACTGGCTGAAGCCGAATTTCTCTTCTCCGAGCAGCCGAATCTGCCGGAGGAGCTGCGGATGCTGCGCGAACAAGTGCGGCGTTTCGTCGAGAAGGAGGTCGTGCCGCACGGCGAGGCGTGGGAACGCGAAGGCAAGATCCCGCGCGAGATTTTTCGCCGCATGGGCGAACTCGGCTTCCTCGGCATGCGCCACGCCGCCGAATATGGCGGCACGGATATGGGCCCGCTGGCCTCGATGGTGTTTGCCGAGGAGCTGGGGCGGTCCAGCTTCGGCGGCTTTACCTCGTCGACGCTAGTCCATACCGACATGTCGGCGGTCCATATCACGCTGCGCGGCACGCCGGAACATAAGCGGAAATATCTGCCGGCGATCGTCCGCGGCGAGACGATCTGTTCGATCGCTGTCACCGAGCCCGATGCAGGCTCCGACGTCGCCGGACTGAAGACGCGGGCGATGCGTGACGGCGATTGCTGGGTGATCAACGGCGCAAAGATGTTCATCACCAATGCGGTCTATGGCGACATCCTGATCGTCGCGGCGCGCACCGATCCGAACGCCAAGGGCAGCCGCGGCATCTCGCTCTTCATCGTCGAGCGCAACGCGCCGGGGATCTTGGCGACAAAGCTCGACAAGCACGGCTGGCTCTGCTCCGACACCGCTGAGATCGCATTCCAGGATGTGCGGGTGCCGGCCGAAAACCTGCTCGGCGAGGAGAACAAGGGCTTCTATGGCATCATGGAGACGTTCCAGAACGAGCGCATCTGCATCGGCGGCATCTGCGCCGGCGAATCCGCCAAGGCGATCGAACTGGCGACCAACTATGTGAAGACGCGGCAGGCCTTTGGCGGTCCGCTCTGGAACCAGCAGTCGGTGCGGTTGAAGCTGGCCCAACTCGCGGCCAAGGCGGCTGCGGCGCGGCAGCTTGCCTATCACGCCGCCGAGCTCGCCGAAGCCGGGCTGCCCTGCCTGCGCGAGGTCTCGATGGTGAAGGCGTTGTCGCCGGAGGTGCTGCACGAGGTCGTGCATGGCTGCCTGCAGCTCCACGGCGGGAGCGGCTTCATGCGCGGCACGCCGATCGAGCGCATGGTGCGTGACGCCCGGGTGCTCACCATCGGCGGCGGCGCCACCGAGGTAATGCTGGAAGAGGTCGCCAAGCAGATGTGAGGAACGCCGCTAGCCGGCGGGCTTGCCCTGGCCGACGGTCCTTGCCGGCACGCCGGGCTTGAGCCGCCAGTTCGGGCCGAAATCCCCGAGCGGATGAAAATACAGCGGTTCGGTCGTCTCAAGCTCACGCAGCCGGGCGGCATAGTCATCGAGATAGCGGCGCCGCGTGTCGTCGTCGACGAAATTGACCGACCAGGAGACAAAGGGCGGCAGCACCTTGCAGCCGGCATAGTCGAGTGCGCCGTTCTGGACCGGCCACAGGATCACGTCGAGCGCGCCGACCAGACCGTCCGGCGCGCACATGTCGGGGTAGGCTGCGGTCGAGGTCACGACCATGGCGCGGCGGCCGGCGAGACCGCCGGTGTCGTAGCGCCTCCCGGCGCCATAGACGCCGCCGTTGACGAAGACGCGGTCGATCCAGCCTTTCATGATCGCGGGCACCGAGAACCACCACAGCGGAAACTGCAGGATCAGGAGATCGCACCAGAACAGCTTTTCGACCTCGGCGGCGATGTCGCCGCGAAGCGTAGAGCGCTGGTAGTTGTGCTTCTGCTCGCGGTCGTAGCGCAGCGCGTCGGAAAACCGGCGATCGCCGAAATCGTCGGCGGTCGCCACCGGGTCGAAGCCCATCGCATAGAGATCGGAGACCCTGACCTCGTGCCCCGCGCGCGGTCAATTCCTCGACCGACCGCGCCAGCAGCGCGCCGTTGAAGGATTGCGCCTCATGGTGGGCATAGACGATCAGGACTTTCATGCGACCTCAGTTCGCCGGCTTGAAGCTGAGGGTTGCGGCATCCGCCCGCATGATCTGCAGCTTCTGGTTGGAGAAGCGCACGCCGGGGCCGAAGCTGATCGGCGCCATCACGCCGGTCTCGACGTTCTTGGTCTTCTCCAGCTCCGAGATGGTGCAGGCCCAGGTCGGTTGCTTGCCGCAGCGTTGGATCGCGCCGATCAGGACCTTGGCCGCGGCGTAGCCGGTCATGGTGTAGCGGTTGATGCCCTTGAGTTCCGCTTCCGAGACCAGCGGCCTGGCTTTATCGAGGAACGCCTTGCCGGCTTCGCTGGCAAAGGGCTCGACATAGTCGACCGCATAGATGCCGTCGCCGGCCGGGCCCATCAGCTTCAGCACCGGCTCGATGCGGCCGGGCCAGAAGATGCCGGTGACCGGCTTCAAGTTCAGCTTCTCCAGTTCCTTCATCATCGCGATGTTCTCCGCGATGATGCCGCCGGCCAGGAACACTTCCGCGCCGGAATCCTTCAGCTGCAGCATGTCGGACGAGAAGTCCTGCTGGCCCTTCTTGTAGTTGCCGCTGTAGACGACGTTGAGCTTCTTCGCCTTGACCACGGAGTCGAAGCCGTCACGGACAGTGATGCCGTAATCGTCGTCCTGGGTGATGAGGCCCCACTTCCTGCCGGGATTCTTCTCGGCGAGATAGTTGACGAGGTGGATGATGCCTTCCTCATAGGACTGGCCGACCACGAACACGTTCTTGCGTGCCGGCTCCCACAGGAATTTCACCGGCGCGACGTCGATCACGGTCGGGATGCCGGCCTTCTCCAGCACCGGCATCACCGCGATCGACTGTCCGGAGCCGGACATGCCGAGCATGGCAAAGACCTTGTCGACCTCGATCACCTTCTTGGCGCCCTGGATGGTGCGCGCGGTGACGTAGCCGTCGTCCTCGAGCACGTATTTGATCTTGCGCCCGTTGATGCCGCCGGCGTTGTTGGCCTCCGCGATCGCGATTTTGTGGCCGATCGAGGCGGCGACGCCGAGCAGCGCCGGAGGGCCGGTTAGCGGTTCGACGTCCCCGATCAGGATCTCGGTGTCGGTGATGCCGGGATCGGCGGCAAGGGCGTTGCCAGCGGTGAAAACGGTCGCCGCGAGCAACAGCGACGCAGTCGTCAGATATGTCCTCATTGTCCGTCCTCCCTCAGTACGCATTATGATTTTCAGTAACGCAATGGCCAGTGCACCCAGGTCCGCCTGACGTCGTGCCACGCGCCGACCAGGCCGCGCGGCTGGAAGCGCAGGAACAGGATGATGACGAGGCCGTAGAGCATGCTCTTCAGCTCCTGCGCGCTGGTCGTGAACATCGCGTCCAGCTGCCCGCTGAACAGGCTGAAGACGAGGCGCGTCGCCTCCGGCAGCAGCACGATCAGGATCGTGCCGAGCACCGCGCCAAGCGCCGAGCCGAGGCCACCGACGATCAGGATCGCGAGCGCCTCAATCGAGAGCAGGAACGGAAAGCCCTCGACGCTGACGAAGGACAGGTAGATGCCGTAGAGCGCGCCGGAGATACCTGTGATGAACGCCGACGTGACGAAGGCGAACAGCTTGTAGGCGTGCAGGTTGATGCCCATCACACGCGCGGCGGTGTCGTTGTCGCGGATGGCGACGAAGGCGCGGCCGACCCGGCTGCGGCGGATGTTCAGCGTCGCGAACAGCGTCAATATCGCGATGCCGAGGCAAAGATGCGTGAATGCGGCGTCGCTGTCGAAGCTGATGCCAAGAATCTCCGGCCGCTGCACAGAAATGCCGCGGGCGCCGTTGGTGAGCCAGCGCGCCTCCAGGATCACGGTGTTGATGATGAAGGAAAAGGCCAAGGTCGTGATGGCGAGGTAGAGACCCTTCAGCCGCAACGACGGCGCGCCGACGATCAGGCTGGCGAATGCCGGCACCACGCCGGCGCCGAGGAAGCCGACCAGCGGGTGCATGTGATACCTCGACACCAGGACCGCGTAAGCATAGGCGCCGGTGACGAGGAAGCCGACATGGCCGAGCGAGATCAGGCCGGTGTAGCCGGTCAGGATGTTGAGGCCGAGCGCGCCGGTGACGGTGATCAGGATGATGGTCAGGAACGACAGTGCGTAGGCGTTCAGCGCATAGGGTGCGACGATCAACGCGAGGAGCAGCACGGCCGACCACAGCCAGACCGGCGGTGAATCGATCAGCGCGACGAGCTCGCCATATGTCTGCTTGTAATCGCCGGTGCGCATCGCGCTAGACCCTTTCGATGTCGCGTTGGCCAAAGATGCCAAAGGGACGGATCATCAGCACCACGATGATCATGGCGAAGCCCGCGACCTCCTTCATGCCGGAGCCGATATAGCCGCCGGCCAGGTTCTCGGTGATGCCGATCAGGAGGCCGCCGAGGCCGGAGCCGAGCACGGCGTCGAGCCCGCCGAGGATGGTGGCCGGAAACGCGTCAGGCCGAGCTGGAACATCGCGGGCGACAGGTCGTAGGACAGCGCGAAGAACACGCCGCCGATGCCGGCGATGACAGAGGATGCGGCCCAGGCCAGCGCGTGGACCCTGGTCGCGCTGATGCCCATCAGCAGCGCGGTGCGGTCGTCGGCCGCGACCGCGCGCATGGCGACGCCGATCTTGCTGTAGCGGAAGAAGGCCCAGATCGCCGCGAGCAGCGCCAGCAGCGTGACGATCACGGCGATCTGTCCGGTACGGACGCCGATATTGCCGACGCGCACGATGTCGCGACCCACGCCGACGTCGAGGCCGTGGGGATAGGCGTCCCAGATGAAATTGATCGCCGAGCGCAGGATCACCGCAAGCCCGATCGTCACCATCACGGTGGCGAACACAGGTTCGCCGAGCATCGGCCGCATCACCACGCGTTCGATGACGAGGCCGAGCAGGATCGCGCCCAGGATGGCGCCGAGCGAGACCACGACGACGTTGCCGCTGACCGTGGTCGAGATCGTCCATGCGATATAGGCGGTGATCATGGTCATTTCGCCCTGCGCGAAATTGACCAGGCCGGTCGACTTGTAGATCACGGCAAAGCCCATGGCGATCAAGCCATAGATCGCACCGATCGCAAGGCCCGAGATCAGGAGCTGGAGGAGATACTGCATTCAAATCTCCGTCCCGTAAATGATCGCAAGCTCGCGCGCGAACTTCTTCTCGATCATGGCGCGGCGCACCTTTTGCGTGGCGGTCAGCTCGCCGTCGTCGTGGTCGAGCTCCTTTTCGAGGATCGCGAAGCGGCGGATGTTCTCGACACGTGCGAAGCGCTTGTTGGTCTCGTTGACGATGCGCTCGACCAGCTCATGCACCTCAGGGAGCTGGGAGAGCGACTTGTAGTTGGTGTAGGGGAAGGCGCGGTCGCGGGCCCAGCGGCCGACATTGTCGTAGTCGACCTGGATGATGGCGCCGAGATATTTCTTGGCCTCGCCGATCACGATGGCTTCCTTGATGAACTCGGAATCCTTCAGCGCATTCTCGATCTCTGACGGCGCGATGTTCTTGCCGCCCGCGGTGATGATGATCGCCTTCTTGCGGTCGATCACGGCGATCTCGCCATTGTCGAGGATCTCGACGATGTCGCCGGTGCGCAGCCAGCCATCGGGCTCGATCGATGCGGTCGAGGCTTTCTCGTCGAGGAAGTAGCCCTTGAACACGCCGGGATTGCGCAACAGGATTTCGCCGTCGGTATCGAGCTTCCATTCGGTCCGCGCCATCGGCGTGCCGCAGCCGCCGATCCGGTGATGGCTTTGGGTCTGGATGAAGGCAACGCCGCCGGATTCGGTCAAGCCATAGCCCTGCGACACCGGGCGGCCGATGATGTCGAAGAAGCGCAGCGTCTCCGGTGAGATCGACGCGCCGGCGCAGAGCCGGTGCCGGCTATGGGCGAAGCCGAGATGACGCTGGATGTTGCGGAACAGCAGGAGGTAGAGCAGCGTGTAGGCCGCGCGGTCGAGCCAGCTCTCGCGGCTTTCCTGCCGGCGGTCCGAGAGCGTTCGTCCCCAGGCCAGACAGGCCTTGGTCAGGCGCTGCCGCAGCTTGCCGCTTTCGCCGAGCCTGAACAGAAAGCCCTGCTGCAGCTTCTCGTAAATGCGGGGAACGCCGACGAAGAAGCTTGGCGCGATCTCACGGATGTTGATCGCGACGGTGTCGATCGATTCCGCAAAGCTGACGGCGCCGCCCAGCACGAGATGGGTCACCTCGCCATAGCAGCGCTCGGCGACGTGGCACAGCGGCAGATAGCTAACCGCCTCGAATGGCTTGTCGGCGATCCCTACGGTTTCGGCATAAGTATAGGCGGCGTAGACCAGGTTGCGGTGGGTAAGCATCGCGCCCTTGGGCGGACCGGTCGTGCCGGAGGTATAGACGAGGATGCAGACGTCATCAGGCGCGCCCTGCGAGATCAACCGGTCGAGCGTCGCATTCGCCTCCGGATTTTCGGCGGCATAAGTTCGGCCGCGCCGGCACAGTGCCTCAAAGGACATCAGCTCTGCCTGGCGATAGTGCCGCAGGCCCTTCAAGTCGATGCAGACCACGGCTTCCAGCGCCGGCAGGCCGCCATTGCCGGTCATCGCATCGAACACCTTGTCGGTCTGTTCCTGGTCGCCGGTGATGACGACGCGTGCGCCGCTGTGCTTGACGATGTATTGCAGTTCGACCCATGGATTGGTCGGATAGATGCCGACCGCCACCGCGCCGATCATCTGAATGCCGAGATCGGCATAGAACCATTCCGGCGTGTTCTCGCCGGCCATCGCGACGCGGTCACCGGGCTTGATACCAAGCGAGAGCAGGCCGAGCGCCACCGCGCGCGCGGTCTCGTAATAGTGGTTCCAGGAATACGGGTTCCAGATGCCGTAGTCCTTCTCCCGCAGCGCCAATTTGTCGCCGTGCATCGCAGCGCGCTGCCGCAGCAATTGCGGGATGGTGATGGCGGCATCTTTCAGCGCCGCCTGCAGCGGGCCGGCATTCGCGCGCGGGGCAGGGACGGCGCCGGCCGAAGCCGTTGGATGGACAGTTCGCAATGTGTCGGTCATGGACATCAGGCGCCTGCCTTCATCGCTTCGGCGCGTTGCCTGCCGAGATAAGCTTCCGCCACGGCGGGGTTGCGCCGCACTTCGTCCGGCGTGCCGTCAGCGATCTTGCGGCCGAAATTCAGCACATGGACGCGGTCGGAAATATCCATCACGATCCGCATCTCGTGCTCGATCATCAAAACGGTGATGCCGAGTTCGTCGCGGATATCGAGCACGAAGCGGGCGATGTCCTCGGTCTCCTCCTGGTTCATGCCGGAGACCATTTCGTCGAGCAGCAGCAGTTTTGGCTCGCAGGCGAGCGCGCGGGCCAACTCGACGCGCTTCTGCTGGCCGTAGGAGAGGGTGCCGACCACGGCATCGCGGATGTGCTCGATCTCGAGGAATTCGACGATGTGCTCGACGCGCTGCCGCGCCGCGATCTCTTCGCTGCGGGTGCGGCCGAAATACAGCACGGCATCGAGCACGTTGGAGCGCAGATGGGTGTGGCGGCCGGTCAGGATGTTCTCGACCACGGTGCCATGCTTGAACAGCGCGAGGTTCTGGAAGGTGCGGCCGATGCCGATCGCCGCGAACCGCCATGGCGAGACGGTCGAGAGGTCGATGCCGTCAAACACCATGCGGCCGCCGCTCGGCCGCAGCACGCCGGAGATCATGTTGAACAGTGTGGTCTTGCCGGCGCCGTTCGGGCCGATCACGCTGCAGATCTCACCGGCGGTCACGTCGAGGCTGACGTCGGCGACGGCGTGCAGGCCGCCGAACCGCTTGCTGAGCTTTTCGACCGTAAGCAGGAAGGTCACGACAGCCACCTCTTGCGCCGCTTGTAATGCTTGACGTCGCGCAAGCTCTTGCGGCCGGAGGCGGAGACGCCGAGGTAGAATTCCTGCACGTCCTCGTTGGCGGTGAGCTTTTTTGCGGTGCCGTCGAGCACGACGCGCCCGGTTTCCAGGATGTAGCCGTAGTCGGCAATATCGAGCGCGCGCTGCGCGTTCTGCTCGACCAGCAGCACAGTCATCTTCAGTTCATCCCGCAGGCGCACGATCACGTCATAGATGCGGTCGATGATCAGCGGCGCGAGGCCGAGCGAGGGCTCGTCGAGCGCGAGCAGCACCGGGTCGGTCATCAAGGCGCGGCCGATCGCCAGCATCTGCTGCTCGCCGCCGGACATGTAGCCAGCGATCTGGTCGCGGCGCTCATAGAGGCGCGGGAACAGCGCAAACACCTTGTCGCGACGCTCGCGCGCGTCCGCCGCGGTCCTGGTGTAGCCGCCCATCTGCAGGTTCTCGTCGATCGTCAGCGCGGCGAACACCCGTCGTCCTTCCGGGACCTGGACGATGCCGCGGCGCACCAGGTCGTCAGGCGACAGGTGATGCACATCCTGGTCGCGGAAGCGGATATCGCCGTTCTCGATCACGCCTTCCTCGGTGTAGAGGATGCCGGACATCGCCTTGAGCAAGGTCGATTTGCCGGCGCCGTTGGCGCCGAGCAGGGCGACAATGCCGCCTTCGGGCACCGTGATCGACACGTCGCGGATCGCCTCAATCGCATTGTCGTAGACGATGCGCATGTTGCGGAACTCGAGCAAGGGCGCTTGTGCCGCGATCGCCAGCGGACCGGCACTGCTTGCCTGGGTCGCGATCGCCATCGCTCTCAGACCCTGCCAGCGTGGACGCGGAGGCGGCCAGCAAGGATCGCATCGGTCACGAGCTTGGCGGTTTCGGCGCAGGCCTGGGTGCCGCCATTGCCATATTGCTTGACGGCATCGCCGACGCACCAGAGACCTTCGATGCCGGTTTCCCGCGGCAGGTCGTAGCCGGCGCAGCTTCGTTGCGCCGGCCAGTCGTCGCGCATGACGCGGATCGAGAGAATTTTCGCCTGATCGAAATTGGCGAACTGCTCGCGCAGATCGGCCAGCGCCAGTGCAACCTCGGTATCCGAATCGAAATCGCCAAGCGCCGGTACCGGCACGGCGTAGGCGACATAGAGATGCCAGCCGGGAGGCGCGAGCTCGGGGCAGGTCGCGGAGAGATTCGCCATGTTGCAGAGTCGCCGCGTCTTGCCGAAGGTGACGATGCCGGGGTGATCGATCAGCGGCTCGCGGCTGGCAACATTGATGACGATGTTGGCGGCAGGGCGCAGATCGTTGCGGACCTTCGCGACATAGGCAGGCGGGAAGGCGGCGTCGCCGGCGAGCGCGACGGTTGTCTTCGGGCCGGCATTACTGATGACGAGATCGGTTTCGATCCGCACTGGCGCACCATTGCGGGTCACCGTCACGCCGGTGACGCGGCCGGCGTCGACATGAATCTGCGTTGCCGGCGTGCCCAGCCAGATGTCGCCGTTGCGCCTGATAGCACCGCCAAGCGCGTTCCAGACGCCGATCGTGCCCTGCGGGCAGAACCCGAATTTCTTGAACGCGCCCTTGCTGGTGAAATAGGTGAGGAAGGCGCGTGCCGGCAGCTCGGCCGCGTTGCAGGCAAAGATCGCGGCGCAGAGATTGCGGAAGATCGCGTGCACCATGGCGTTGCTGGTGTAGGTCTTCAGCCAGTCCTCGGTGGATTGCCGCCCGTCCGGCAGGTTGCCGGTGCGGGCATCGGCGAATTTTTCCAGGATCCGCGAGGCCTGCTTGGTCAGTTGTCCGAGCAATAGCGACCAGCCGCCGCGGCCGACGTCGATCAGCTTGCCGTCGATGAAGAAGGAGGCGGCCGGCTCCGGCGCGCGGATGTCGAGGGGGACGCCGACGGTGTGAAAAGTCTCCTCGAACACGCCGCCGAACTCGATCGCGATGGCGCCGATATTGACCTTGAATCCGTCGATTTCTTCGGTGGAGGCGCGACCGCCGAGGCGGTCCTTATCGTCGACAACAAGCGTATGCAGCCCGCCATGGGCAAGACGCGCCGCGGCGCAAAGCCCGCCGGCGCCGGCACCGATGACCACAGCATCAACCCGTTGATCAGTCACCAAAACCTCCCCTGAAGCGCCGCCGCTTTTTCCCGCGCGTACGACTTGCTGTCCGGGCCGAACAATAATATAATCCGAACGTCCGTTCAAATTATTTTTTGGATTGGGTCAAAATGCCCTGCTGCTTCGCAGGGCATGCGGAGTGCGGTGGATGGAGTTCTTTCGGGGGGGCAAGCCTTGGGCGCGCTGCTGGTATATTGAATGACCGTAATCGGGACGTGGGATTCGTGCCGTCGGCGGCGGAATGAGAGGGATCGATGGCGCGGACGCGTTCTGAGAACTACGACGATATCCAGCGCGGCATTCTGACTGCGGCCTGTAGCTTATTCGCCAAACAGGGATATATGCGTGCCTCGATCGCGGACCTTGCCGAGGCCTGTAAGCTGTCCCGCGGCGCGCTATATCACTATTTCGATTCCAAGGAAGCGATTCTGTTCGCGATCCTGGATGCCCATATCCGCCAGATGATCGCAGACGTCGAAGCGGCGATGGCGGAAAAGTCGACGACGCTGGATCAGTTTCGCGTGGCGATCCACGCCATCGTCGAGCTCAACGCGCGCTCGACCGATGAGCAGCGCGTGATCTTGAACGACCTGTCGTTTCTGGGCGAGGCCGAGCAGGAAGCCATCAAGGGACTTGAACGCCAATTGGTCGACATGATCTCCGACCTCCTGGTCCGGTTGGACAAGCAGGGCCGGATCGTCAAGCGGACTAAGAAGATCTACAGCATGATGCTGTTCGGCATTTTGAACTTCAGTCACACTTGGTACGACGCCAAGGGCGGGATCGCGCCGAGGGAATTCGCCGACTTGGTGGTGGATCTTTTCCTCTACGGTTTCACGTCTCCGGTGGCCGCGAGAGAAATGGCGAGGGCCCAGCGCCAGCGTGCGTGAGCCGGCCTTTCGAACTCAAGGCGCCGTGATCCTTTCGGTTGGCTTTGTTGCCCAACTCCGACGATCACGTGGGCGCAGCGCACCGAGACGGCAGGGCATGGCTACTCCTTTCGACTTTCCATCGCCAAAAATGCCTGTGTAAGAGCACCCAGAGCCGCTGCAACAGCTGCCCATACATTCCAATACACCGCCTCTATTTGTGCGTGTGTGTATCGAAAACCTTATCCGAGTTGATGACGTGATGGAATCGCCTAAGCTGGCGGAATGATCGGGCTGTTCTGCTTCGTGCTGGCCGTCCTGGCCTCGCCATTCAAGTCGAAGTTGCGGCTTGAGGCTGAGAACGCATTGCTTCGACATCAGTTGATTGTCCTGAGGCGTCGGCTGTACGGTCGCGTTCGGCTGACGAAGCAGGATCGATGGTTCTTCGTCCAGATGTATCGATGGTTTCCATCGATCTTGCAGGTCATCACGATTATTCGGCCCGAGACGCTCGTGCGTTGGCACAGGGTCGGCCTTCGTTGCTACTGGCGTTGGAAGTCGCGCCCATTGGGAGGGCGACCGCAGATCGACACGGAGCTCCGCGCGTTGATCCGGCGGATGAGCGGCGACTATAACGAGATATAAGATGGCGTTCCGTTGTGGCGTTTGCGAGTAGTGATCGTGCCCATGAGTGGTACATTGCCTTTCAGTGTCGAGTGGTACAGGCGATGTACCACCGGATGGCAAAAAACAAGAGAAAATGGGCGGAAATGGTGTGGAAAAATAACCGATTTTCGATTATCTAACCGGGCCAATATGATAGATAGCGCAATAAAATCAACAGCTTACCTAGAAAGGCGCTTCAGCATTGCCCCGATGATGGATTGGACCGATACCAGGTGTCGCGTCTTCCATCGTCAGCTTTCGCGGCGGGTGCGGCTTTATACGGAGATGCTGACCACCGGCGCCGTCATTCATGGCGACGGCGCGCGGCTGCTTGGGTTTGATGCGAGCGAGCATCCGGTGGCGTTGCAGCTTGGCGGCTCCGATCCGCGTGAGCTCGCGGCCGCGGCCAGGATCGGCGAGGATTTCGGCTATGACGAGATCAACCTCAATGTCGGCTGCCCGTCCGATCGGGTCAAGGATGGCCGGTTCGGCGCCTGCCTGATGGCGGAGCCGGCGCTCGTTGCCGAGGGTGTTGCGGCGATGAAGCGCGCGGTGAGGGTTCCCGTGACGGTGAAGTGCCGCATCGGGATCGACGACCAGGATCCGGAACTGGCGCTCGATACGCTCGCGCGCGGCGTGATCGAAGCGGGCGCGGATGCGCTGATCGTGCACGCAAGGAAAGCCTGGCTGAACGGCCTGTCGCCGAAGGAGAACCGCGACATCCCGCCGCTCGACTATGATCGCGTCTATCGGCTGAAGGCCGCCATGCCCCATGTTCCCATCATCATCAATGGCGGCATCGCGAGCCTCGAGGAGGCGAAGCGGCACCTTGTGCATGTCGATGGCGTGATGCTGGGCCGCGCCGCCTATCAGGAGCCGTGGCGGTTGTTGTCGGTCGACCCCGAACTGTTCGGCGTGGCGGCGCCGCACGCCACGATGCAGGACGCGTTTGAGGCGATGATCCCCTATATCGAGGGCGAACTCGCGCGCGGCGCGCGACTGCACGCGATCACGCGGCATTTCGTCGGCGCGTTCTTCGGCGTGCCGGGGGCGCGCGCGTTCCGCCGCCATCTCGCCGAGCATGGCACGAAGCCGGGTGCGGGCGTCAACGTGCTGCGCGAGGCGATAGCGCTAGTTGGAAGCCGTGCGGCCGCGCCGATGGCGGCCTAGCACGTCCGGATAACCGGTCAGCATCAGCTTGTCGGCGCGCACGCCCCAGCTTTCCAGCCGATCCAGGAAGCTCATGCCGAGCAAATTGGTCTTCATCTGCCCGCGCGGCACCACCAGCGCCGGAATCGACTTTTCGACCAGGTGACCGACGGCGAGGCGATCGAGCGTCAGCCGTGCCGCCTTGGTGTGGCCGCCGGCGGTTTCGAGATCGACATTGTATTCGAGCATTTCGATTGGCAGCCCGATCGCCTTCGCGGTCTCCCAGGTCAACACCACCGAGGTCGCGCCGGTGTCGATCACCATCGGCGCGCTGACCCCGTTGATCTTGGCGCGCAACGCGAACTCGCCGCCCTGTCCGCGCGGGATCTGCACGGCAGGGCCGGGGGTCACAACGTTCCCGCGCAGCATGTGCGAGACTTGGCTACTGGCGCGCGCGATCTGTTCGTGATCGCCATAGGCGACGACCGCGCCCGCGGTCGCAACCAGCAACAGGAGCACGAGGAGGACGCGGCTCATGACACTGCCTCCCGCGTCCAACGCACTAGAGCATGATCCGGAAAAGTGGACACCGGTTTTCCCTCGTGACAAACGCGAAGCGTTTGCGCGGAGATCATGCTCAAACAAAGAACTCGAGCGGGATGACGCTTCGAAGAAAAGTCACCACGCTCTAGGCGCGCTTCGGGCGCGCGTCCATCGGCTCGAGGCCCGCTTCCGCCATGCGCGCGGGCAACAGTGCCATCACGGCGAGGCGCTCGGCGCTGTCCATCTTGTGCCAGCGCGCGATCTCCGGCAGCGTCCGCCCACAGCCGAAGCAGAGCCTGGTCCTGGGGTCGATCATACAGACTGCGATACACGGCGTTTCTGTGCTCATCCATCGATAGTGAAACGATTTCGATCGCGGGTGCAAGCAAGTCTAGAGTCCGGTGCCTGCACTCATGATCGGCTTGTGGCGCCCCCTTTGCTTGTCGTCGGTCGAAGGAATCGAGGGTTGCGGCTGCAAGGGCGGCGCTTCCTCGGCCATCGGCGCGAGCGCCGACATCACGCGCTCCGGCGGGAAGGTCACGATCACCTCGGTGCCGATGCGCAGCTTCGACTTCAGCGTGAAGGTGCCGCCATGCAGATCGATCAGGCTCTTGGCGATCGGCAAGCCAAGTCCCGCGCCCTGTTCCGCCGACTTGATCGAGTTGGAGCCCTGGCCGAACGATGCCAGCACGATCGGAATCTCGTCCTCGGCAATGCCGGAGCCGGTGTCCTTCACGCTGAGATATTGGCCGCCGGAGGCGGTCCAGCCGACCTTCAGCCAGATCTCGCCGCCTTGCGGGGTGAACTTGATCGAGTTGGACAACAAATTGAGCACGATCTGCCGGGTGGCGCGCTCGTCGACCCAGATCCGCGGCATGCCCTGCTCGAACACTTCGTGGATGGTGATGCCGCGGCTGGTCGCGCGCAGTTTCAAGAGATGGTGGCAGTCGGCGACGACATGCAGCAGCGAGACCGCTTCCTCGTTGAGCTCGTAGCGGCCGGCCTCGATCCGCGACAGGTCGAGGATCTCGTTAATGAGGTTGAGCAGGTGAACGCCGGAATTGTGGATGTCGGCAGAATATTCCTTGTAGACCGGCACCGCATGCGCGCCGAAGATCTCGCTCTTCATCACCTCGGAGAAGCCGAGGATGGCGTTGAGCGGCGTGCGCAGTTCGTGGCTCATCTGCGCCAGGAAGCGCGACTTGGCGACGTTCGCGGCTTCGGCGCGATGCCGCGCCTCGTCGGAGATCGCCTTGGACTGTTCGAGTTCGGCGATCAGCACGTCCTTCTCGGCGCGCGCCTGCAGCGTGGCGAGCGTCGTCGAGTGCAGCCGGTGGGCAAGCAGGGCGAAATAGCCCTCGGCGCCCAGCGCGAGCAGCGCGAACACGTAATTGTCAAAGGAACCGCTCAGCACGAAACTGACGGCGATCGCGATCGTCACCGGCGCGGTGGCCGCCAGTGCCGCGATCGGAAGGCTCGCTGCGAGCATGCTGGAGACCGCGATCACGAGCAGCATCAGGAACATCATCAGCGCATTGGAGGCGGCGTCCGTGCCCGCGGGGTGAGTCAGGATCACCGTCCAGAACAGGCCGTAGAGCAGGTCGAGCAGCACGAACCGCGTCTGCCATTTGCGCGTCGCGGCAGGCGAGGGGGATTCCTTCAGGAACTTGGCACAACTCTTCACGGTCGCGGCATGGACTCCGAGTATGCCGATGGTCCAGGCGGCCGCCACGAGCGGCTCTCGCCACACGCCGAACAGCACGCCGGTGGCGATCACCAGCAGCATCACGACGTAGGATGCCGAGATCCGCGTCTGGGCGTATTGGCGGAGCAGTTCGGTGTCGAATGCGGGGCGGGTCCCGCTGGTTGACGTTAACCGATCCCGCGCCTCCCGGACCCGCTGCGCTGCGGCGCGGCGGCTGTTGACCGGCGCGGCAGCCTGGGGCTCGGCCGGCAACTGGACAACTTCAGGCTTTTCCGCGGGATCACTCATTAACAACACAAAATCCTGCCCGCAAACCGCACGGGCTTTTGCATTGTCTATCTCTCGCGCCAAATCATTAAGCGATGACTTAGAAAGCTAAAGAATCTCGTTAACGAGAGGTTAAATTAACGATTGGCGTTTGGGGGAATGCGCCTCAAACCTCCCCTTGAAAAGGGGAGGTCGATTTGCGCGGAACCCGCAAACCGGTGGGGATCATTTCTCTCCACGAACGCCGGTGCGCGTGGCTGACCCCATCCCAACCTTCCCTTTTCAGGGGGACGGAGCCTAAGCAGCGTGAGGCGCGCTTTCAGGCTTGCGAAAGCACCCCGGATATTGTAACTAACTTTCAGTTACGTTCGGCGGGCTGGAATGTCGCAAGTAGATAAGCTGAAGCGTTCTTTTCGGGATTGCCGCAGCACCTTTCGCTATTGCGACCTTGAACGGCTGCTCACCGGTGTTGGGTTCGACGAGGTCAGGGCTGGGAAGACCGGCGGCAGCCGGAGAAAGTTCATGCACCGGACAACCCGGGTGATGATCTGGCTTGACGAGCCGCATGATGGCGAAATGAGACCGGCGATGGTTCGCCGCCTGCGGCTGCAACTCGAAAGTTTGGGTCTGATATGAGCACAGTTCGGTACCGCGATTATCAGGGTGAGGTCCAGTTCGAGAGCGGCAAACTCGTTCTTCGGATACTTCACATCAACGATCTGATCACAACCGAGGTCGATAGTGCCTCGGAGGTTGAAGCAGCATTTGCCGGGCTTGTTGAAGATTATCTAGCCTCCTGCGCTGAGCTGGGCAGAGAGCCTGACAGGCCCTTCAAGGGGCTGTTCAACGTCCGCATTCCGCCTGACTTGCACAAGAAAGCCGCCTTTGCAGCCGCAGACGAGGCCGTCACGCTGAACGCCTACGTCGTTGCTGCTCTGGAAGGTAAACTTGGGTCTCCGACATTCATCAGCCATCACTCGGGAGATGTGCGCAATGCGTCCACTCTCGCAGGCTATCTGCGCCTTTCGCTTGTGACGTCCCCAGTGAGGTTACATCCAGCCGTCGAGGGAGAACATGAGCTCGACAGCCTGACAGGGGAAGTCCACATCGAGATCGACCGATTCGTTGCCAAGAACGAAATTGATCCAGTCTATCTCTCGAACGCCTACTACTTGGTTCCTGAGGTCGTTGGAAGCGACGCATTTGCCGTCATCCGCGAGGCCATGACAGCCACTAACAAGGTCGCTCTTGCTCGGATAGGAGGCAATGAATTCGAGCACACCATGGCCGTAGAGCCTCACCGAACGGGCATGGTGGCCACCATGCTTCGCAGCGCCGATCAGGTCCGCGACCCGAGCGACCTCTTTCACTCAATTAGAGACGTCAAGGTCACCAAGGACATGATCGACCTAGCCAAGCACATCGTTGAACAGAAGGCAGCTACTTTCGATCCGCGCAAGTTGAAGCATGCACCGAAAAAGCGGAAGAAGGTTTCAGACCAACCCGAGCTGGTACTTTCCCGCACTCGCGGGAATGTCATCGACCTGATGGATGCGTTGCGGCGAAGTGCTCGGGGCAAGAGCGCCACTAATCCGGATGCTGGTGCACCCCGCCGTAAGGCCTGAAGGTCATCGAGCATTCTCAAGCGCGGCCTGCGACATCACGGGATCGGTGCAAAAAGGCCTGAAACGGCGCATCGGTCTCGCGTCGGTTAGTCGATCTTCAAAACGCCGCTGCGTGGGAGCGCAGGGCGATCGCTGATGCGTGTCGGGAACGGGAGGGTACATTACCATGCACGCCAACCCAGGCGCACGCATGTTTTGTTCGACATTCCAAAGGCTTGTTCGGGCGAAATTGATGCACCGAATTGCACCGAGGTGCAAAATTCCCCTTGAAAAGGGGAGGTCGGTTTGCGCGGAACGCGCGAACCGGGTGGGGATCATCTCTCTCCACGAACGCCGGTGCTTGTGGCCGACCCCCATCCCGACCTTCCCCCTTTCAGGGGAAGGAATGCAGCCACGCGCCGTTAACGTTCCAGCCGCGCGAGCAGGCTCGACGTGTCCCAGCGCTTGCCGCCCATCTTCTCGACTTCGGCATAGAACTGATCGACCAGCGCGCTCACCGGCAGGTTGGCGCCGTTGCGTCGTGCTTCCGCGATGCAGATCGAGAGATCCTTGCGCATCCATTCCACCGCGAAGCCGAAATCGTACTTGCCATCGCTCATGGTCTTGTAGCGGTTCTCCATCTGCCAGGATTGCGCCGCGCCCTTCGAGATCACGTCGATCACGGCGGCGACGTCGAGCCCCGACTTCTTGGCGAAATGGATGCCCTCGGAGAGGCCCTGCACCAGGCCGGCGATGCAGATCTGGTTGACCATCTTGGTGAGCTGGCCGGAGCCTGCCGGTCCCAGCAGCTTGCACATCCGCGCATAGGCCGCGATGACAGGCTCGGCGCCTGCATAGGCGTCTTCCTTTCCACCGCACATCACCGTCAGCACGCCGTTCTCGGCGCCGGCTTGTCCGCCGGAGACCGGCGCATCGACGAACTTGAATCCCGCTTTCTCGGCGGCGGCATTGAGCTCGCGCGCGACTTCGGCGGAAGCGGTGGTGTGGTCGACGAAGGTCGCGCCCTTCTTCATGCCGGCGAATGCGCCGTCCGGGCCGATCGTGACCGCGCGCAGGTCGTTGTCATTGCCGACGCAGCACATCACCAAATCCTGGCCTTCGGCCGCCGCCTTTGGCGTCGGCGCCGCGCGGCCGCCGAACTTCTCGACCCAGGCCTGCGCCTTCGCCGGCGTCCGATTGTACACCGTCACCTCGTGGCCCCCCTTTTTCACGAGATGTCCTGCCATAGGGAAACCCATCACGCCGAGACCGAGAAAAGCGACTTTAGCCATGTCTGCTACCTTGTTTCTTGCCTAATAACCTTGGGATTTGCCGGCGACATTGGACGGGCCGGACGGTGTTTTTCAGGCGGGAGGGCCGCACCATAAACGCTGCGCCGCAGAGGGCAACGGCTCGTTTGGCCGACATCAGCGGTTTTGTGTTATGATAACTCACCAACGAACCTCACAAAAATGGGAGTGAGACATGAATGGAAGAGAGGCGGGCGCAAGCGTAGGCGTGCTCGATCATTTCAACATCCGCACCCGGAAACTCGCCGAAACCGTCAAGTTCTATGAGGAGGTTTTGGGCCTGGAGAAGGGCGCTCGGCCGAATTTCGCCTTTCCCGGCGCCTGGATGTACAGCGAGGGCAAGCCGGTGGTTCACCTCGTGGACATTTCCCCGACCGACGAGCCGCAAAAGCCCGACTCCGGCGTGGTCCATCATGTCGCCTTTGTCAGCCGCGGATTCACGGCGATGAAGCAGCGCCTTCAGTCCAAGGGCATGAAATTCGATTCCCGGCAGGTTCCGGGCGGCGACCTCTGGCAGATCTTTGTGCACGATCCCAACGGCGTGATGATCGAGCTGAATTACGAGGTCGCCAAGGAACAAGACGCCGCAGCGCCGGCCGAGCGCGCCGACGACGTCGGCGGCAGGTAGGAACCTTTCGGGCGCGGCGTAAACCGCGGAATCTATTGCGCTGGCACAACTACCCTTTTCTGCCGATCCGTCATATCTGTGACCTCAGCATGAAGATATTCGGCAGGAGAGCGGCTGTGAGCGTGACGCAGCAACAGGTTCTGGAGAAATTGGCGGGCGTGACGTCGCCGCGCGGCGTCGCTTTGACCAATGCCAATGTGCTGTCGCCGATCACGGTCAGCGACGGCAAGGTGTTCTTCTCGATCAATGTCGATGCCGCGGAAGCGCGCGCCTGGGAAAGCGTGCGCGCGCAGGCCGAGAGCGCCGTGCGCGCCATTCCCGGCGTCACCGCCGCCATGATCGCGCTGACCGCCGAGCGCAAGCCTGGTTCGGCCGCCCCGCCGCAGCCGCACCGTCATGCCGGCGGCGGCATTGCGCCGGCCTCGACGCATCGGCCGCCGCAGGGCGCGCCATCGCCGATGTCGCGGCAGGCGGAAATCCCCGGGATCGCCGCCGTCATCGCGGTGGCCTCGGGCAAGGGCGGTGTCGGCAAATCGACCACCGCGCTCAATCTCGCGCTCGGCCTGCGTGATCTCGGTTTGCGCGTCGGCCTGCTCGATGCCGACATCTACGGTCCCTCGGTGCCGCGGCTGACCGGAATCCGCGAGAAGCCGGCGCTCAACGACGACAAGAAGATGATCCCAGTCTCCCGCTTCGGGCTCTCGATCATGTCGATCGGCTTCCTGGTCGAGGAAGACACCGCGATGATCTGGCGCGGGCCGATGGTGATGTCGGCGATCACGCAGATGCTGCGCGACGTCGCTTGGGGCACGCTCGATGTGCTGGTGGTCGACATGCCCCCCGGCACCGGCGACGCGCAGCTCACGCTGGCGCAGAACGTCCCGCTCAAGGGCGCCATCATCATCTCGACCCCGCAGGACCTGTCCCTGATCGACGCGCGGCGCGGGCTCGCCATGTTCAAAAAGGTTAACGTGCCCGTGCTCGGCATCGTCGAGAACATGAGCTATTTCCAGTGCCCGCATTGTGGCACGCGGTCGGACATTTTCGGCCATGGCGGCGCCCGGCATGAGGCCGAGCGGCTGGGGGTGCCGTTCCTGGGCGAAATTCCCCTCCATATGGCGATCCGCACCACCTCGGATTCCGGTAATCCGGTGGTAGATAGCGAGCCGGACGGGCCGCACGCGGCGATTTACCGCGCAATCGGGACCAAGGTCCGCGACCAGCTCCGGGGCGTGATCGCCGCGGCTTGACGGTCATTTCCGCCTGGTATTTCCCCTCGCGCCCCTCCGACTTTCGTCCAGTCCCGTCATGCCAATGTCGCGTTTCCGCGGGCGGCCATCCGTGTTAAACGGCCCCGCCAAAGCGCCCCGGAGCCTGAGGATTCGCCCGCCCCGGATGAGATGTTTTGGGGACAAATGGGAAACGCCCCGCAAGGAGATGCCTTAAGATGAAGCGTCGTGACTTTTTGAAAGTTTCTGCGGCCGGTGCGGCCGCGACCGCGGTCGCCGCGCCGGCGATCGCGCAGTCTTCTCCCGAAATCAAGTGGCGCTTGACCTCGAGCTTCCCGAAGTCGCTGGACACGATCTATGGCGGCGCTGAGCAGCTGTCGAAATACGTCGCCGAGATGACCGACAACAAATTCCAGATCCAGGTGTTCGCGGCTGGCGAGATCGCCCCGGGCCTGCAGGCGCTGGACTCGACGTCGACAGGCACCGTCGAGATGTCGCATACGGTGGCCTACTATTACGTGGGCAAGGACCCGACCTTCGCGATCTACGCCTCCGTCCCGTTCGGCCTCAATGCGCGGCAGCAGAACTCCTGGTGGTATCAGGGCGGCGGTGAGCAGCTCGGCAACGAGTTCTTCAAGAAGTTCAACGTGATCGGTTTCCCCTGCGGCAACACCGGCACCCAGATGGGCGGCTGGTTCCGCAAGGAGATCAAGACGGTCGCCGACCTCTCGGGCCTCAAATTCCGCATCGGCGGCATCGCCGGCCAGGTCCTGCAGAAGGTCGGCGTGGTGCCGCAGCAGCTTGCCGGCGGCGACATCTATCCGGCGCTGGAGAAGGGTACCATCGACGCTGCCGAGTGGGTCGGCCCCTATGACGACGAGAAGCTCGGCTTCCAGAAGGTCGCGAAGTACTACTACTATCCGGGCTTCTGGGAAGGCGGCCCGACCGTCCACGCTTTCGTCAATCTCGAGAAGTGGAATGCGCTGCCGAAGAACTACCAGGCGATCCTCACCAACGGGGCCGCGAATGCCAATAGCTGGATGGCCGCGCGCTACGACCTGCAGAACCCGACGGCGCTGAAGCGACTGGTTGCCGGCGGCACGCAGCTCCGTCCGTTCACCAACGAGGTGCTGGAAGCCTGCCTGAAGGCGACCAACGAGCTGTGGAGCGAAATCTCCGCTAAGAACCCCGACTTCAAGAAGTCGATCGACGCGATGCAGGCCTACCGCTCCGACGAATATCTGTGGTGGCAGGTCGCCGAATACACCTACGACAGCTTCATGATCCGCTCGCGCACCCGCGGCTGAGCAGATCTCAAGCAGTAGACGGACAGCCCGGTCCCCTCGCGGGGGCCGGGCTTTTTTCGCGAACGCGAACATCCCGGATTCAGGCGTTCGCCGCGGCTCGAACGATTTCCTCCATTTCGCCGACGAGCGGAGCTGCGCTGACTTCGGCGGCAATGATGTCCTTGAACCGGCGGGCAGCGATGAGGAATTGCGGCTCCCGGATCAGGCGCGTCATCGCAGCGGCAATTTCCGTTTCCGTAGCGGTCGGCGGCAAGACCAGCCCTACGCCGCGGGCTTCGACCCGCGCGGCAATGTCGCCCTGATCGCGTCCGAATGGCATGACCAGAAGCGGCAGGCCGTGGGCGAGCGAGCGGCTCGTGGTGCCGTGGCCACCGTGGCTCACAACCAGCGAGGCTTCCTTCATGACCGCATCATGCGGGGCGCTCGGCAGCAGCGTGACATTGTCCGGCGCATGCAGAGTTGTCTGTTCCAGAGCAGGTCCGAGTGTTGCAACCGCGTCCATATCGACGCTTCCTGCCGCGTTGATCGTACGTTGCAATGCTTCCGTCTGATCCTGATTGGTCGTGCTGAAAGAAATTAGCGCGCGCGGACGATCCCCGTGGGACCAGGGAGATATCCACGGCTTCGACCAGTTCGAGGAATCCAGGAGTGGCCCGATGTAGCGGACATTGCCGGGAAGGAAATCGGGGGCAAAGTCGAACGCCGCACTCATCGCTATCAGGACCCGCGCCGGCCGGTCGAATAATTCCAGGACATCGGCCGAGGGACCAAGCTGCAGGCTTGCCCGCGCCTCATTCAACATCGGCAGCCATTCATTCATGACAGCAACGAACCGGTTGCTTGCTGCCTCGACGGCGACACGGTCTTCCGGCGTACTCGGCGCGGGCAAACAACTGCCAATTGGTGGCTGCCCTGGGAGAGGTCGTATGCTGATGGTGGGCGAGAGCAGGGCACAGGGAACGTGTTCGGCCTCCGCGGCGAGCACAGCGCCGAACAGAGGCATATCGGTCAACACAGCGTCAGTCGTGGCGCGCCGGATCTCATCGCTGATGTCTGCACCTTGAGCGGCGGCCGGCCCAAATAGGAGGTGATCGAAGGCGTACTGAAGGGGGGCGTTGGTCCGCGCAATCGGGGAAATCTGGGGCTTCCGTTGCCAGGTCGCGAAGTGGAAGCCTGCCGTCTCGACTGACGCACGCGCGTCCGCACGCGCGATGAAACGAACGTCATGGCCCTTCGCACGCAATTGCTGCGCCGCTGTCAGGGTCGGTCCGAGATGGCCATGGTCTCCCCAGGTGGCCACCAGGAAATTGTAGGACATGGCTTGTTTCCCATCGATCGATCGGGGGGCGACTGCGAACCAATCGACGGCGGGCCGCCGATCGTGGATCGGAGAGCTTTGGATACGCGCGCTACCATACGATTGCAGCGGATCGGATCTTCGTTGCATCGGTAATCCGCTCGCGCTTTTGCGCGCTGCGGCGAAAGTTGGCGATGGCAATCGCGTAGGGGATGTTCCATGCTGCCCTCAGGCCTCGGTACGAAGGCCGATGACACATAATCAAAAGGGAGGAAACAACATGAAACGACGGGACTTCATCAAAGTCGCCGGCATTGGTGTCGCCGGTGCCGCTACTCTCGCCGCGCCGGCCATTGCGCAGTCGATGCCGGAGCTGAGATGGCGGATGACGACGAGCTGGCCGAAATCGCTCGATACGCTGCATGGCGCAGCCGAGATCATGGCCAAGGTGGTCGGCGAGGCCACCGACAACAAATTCCAGATTCAGACCTTTGCCGCCGGCGAGATCGTGCCGGGCCTGCAGGCGCTCGATGCCGTGCAGAGCGGCACGGTCGAGATGGGCCACACCGCGTCCTACTACTATTTCGGCAAGGATCCGACCTTCACCTTCGGCGCCTCGGTGCCGTTCGGGCCGAACGCGCGGCTCAATCAGGCCTGGTACATGATGGGCGGCGGCAAGGAGCTCCTGAACGAGTTCTTCAAGGGCTACAACGTCACATCGCTGCTTGCCGGCAACACGACGTGCCAGATGGGTGGCTGGTTCCGCAAGGAGATCAACACCGTCGATGATCTCAAAGGATTGAAATTCCGCATCGGCGGCTTCGCCGGCCGCGTGATGCAGAAACTCGGTTGCGTGCCGCAGCAGATCGCCGGCGGCGACATCTATCCGGCGCTTGAGAAAGGCACGATCGACGCCGCCGAATGGGTCGGCCCCTACGATGACGAGAAGCTCGGCCTGCAGAAGGTCGCGCCACACTACTACTATCCCGGTTGGTGGGAGGGCGGCCCGATGCTGCTGGTGTTCGTGAATCTCGAGAAGTGGAACAGCTTGCCGAAATACTACCAGGCCATCCTCGAGCAGGCCGGCCATCACGCCAACAACTGGATGATGGCGAAGTACGACACCGTGAACCCGACCGCACTGAAGAAGCTGCTGGCCGGCGG
The DNA here is from genome assembly GCF_029990105.1 of Bradyrhizobium sp. Arg237L. NCBI lineage: Bacteria > Pseudomonadati > Pseudomonadota > Alphaproteobacteria > Hyphomicrobiales > Nitrobacteraceae > Bradyrhizobium > Bradyrhizobium sp. Arg237L. Next base: position 144,461 of record NZ_JAQMIL010000010.1, read on the forward strand.
CGCCAAGCTGCACGCCTTCTCGCCTGCGATCATGGAAGCAAGCTTCAAGGCGGCAAAGGAGCTACATACGGAGGTCGCGGCCAGCAACGCCAATTTCAAGAAGGTCTATGAATCGCTAACGGCCTATACCAGCAACGGCTATCAATGGTTCCAGGTCGCCGAAGTCGGCTACGACAACTTCATGGCGCGCCACTCGCAGAGCTGATCCGTTGATCAATCAAAGGGGAGGCTTGGTAGCCTCCCCGTAGCCCGGGTGAAGCGCAGCGCAACCCGGGACCGCTCGTAATCGTGGATGCCGATATCCCGGGTTACGCATTCGCTCCACCCGGGCTACGGGGCGGTGCCGCAGCCTGCACTTTCACCGGTGCCGTCTCGGGCATCAGGCTCATCGCGAGAAGTCCGACGACGGCGGCAAGCAAGAGGTACCAGGCCGGCGCCAGCGGATCTCCTGAAATATGCAGGAGCCACGTGACCACGAGCTGCGCGGTGCCGCCGAAGCTTGCGATTGCAACCGCGTAGACGGTGGCGAACACGCCGCCGCGGATTTGCTGGGGCAGCGCCTCGGTGAAGGTCGCATAGAAGGCGGTGAACGGCAGCGATCCGATCAGCGATAGCACGCCGAAGCCGAACAACAGCGACCACGCGCCGGGCGCACCGGCGATCCACAGGAAGATCGGATAGGTCAGCGCGAGCGTGACGAGCTGCGGATAGATCATGACGGGCTTGCGGCCCAGCAAGTCGGCCAGCCAGCCTCCGAGCAACGCGCCTGCGATTCCGAGACCATTGCTGACAAGCGACGTCGCAAAGGCGAGAGACGGCGCCACATGGAGCGTGTTCTGCGCATAGGTCGTCATGTACTGCGTCACATAGGTCGAAATCGTGCCGCTCGCCAAGATCATCAGCGCCAGTGCGATCAGGCGAATGTGCCGGCGCGCCAGCGCGAGATGGCTCGAGCGCTCAATGCGCCGGGCGCCACTTTCGCCTTGCGGGACCGTCTCCGGCAGCGTCCGACGCATCCAGAGCCCGAACGGCAGGCAGATGGCCCCGATCAGGAACGCCAGGCGCCAACCATAGGATTGTAGCGCCTCTGGCGTCATCGTCCTGCTCAGGATGAAGCCGACCAGTGCGCCGGTGGTGGCGGCGATCTGCTGGCTTGTCGGCTGCCATGAAACCACCAGCGCCCGGCGTTCGGGCGGGGCGATCTCCAGGAGATAGGCCGTGGTCGGCCCGACCTCGCCGCCGAGCGCAAATCCCTGCATCAAGCGCGCCACGACCACAATGATCGGCGCTGCAAGACCGATGGCATTGTAGGATGGGGTGATCGAGATCGCCAGGATCGCGCTCCCCATCAACGCAAAGCTGAGCAGCATTGCCGGCCGCCGGCCAACACGGTCGGAATAGATGCCAAGCACGATCCCGCCGATGGGGCGCGTGATGAAACCCGCGCCGAAGGTCGCGAGCGACAGCATCAGGCTGCCATACTCGCCTTGCGTGGGGAAGAAGGTGTGTCCGATCTGTATCGCGAAGAAGCTGTAGGTGATGAAATCATAGAATTCGAGCATGTTGCCGATAGTGGCGGCAAATGCTGCGCGTTTCACGCTGAACCCTTTGTTCTCCTCAATGCCGATCGACAACCGCGCCTTCCTCGAAGCAATTCAATGAAGTTGATTATTCGTTCTCTCGCGAGTACTTGCAACGCATCGGGAACGTCCTCCTGCCATGCGCTCATCGCAGTCGCGGTCAACGTATCGCTCTCGGCTGCGTCCGAATTGCGCGACCGGTATCCAAAGTTTGATGCTTGGCTGGGATTTGCGTCAGTGGCGAGCACTTTTTCGCGACGTCGCGTTCCGCCCCTAAGCCGCCCCTCGGCTGATCACGCGGCGCTATAGCGCTCCAAGTCCAAAGCCAGTTGGTCGAGAGGCTGCCTGTTTCCAATTTGGGCCATCCAGCACCAAAGTTCGAGAACGAAATATAGATGGTAGAGATCGAGCGTTAAAAGCCAGTGCTTTCGGTCCATGGCGCCATATCCGTCAAGGAGCGCGCGCCGGGCCTCTGCGTCGAGATAATAGAGTGCTTTGGCGACATCCATCAGCGGATCTCCGGCCAGCGCGCCTTCAAAGTCCAAAACACCGGTGAGCAGGAGGCGGCCATTTGAGACGGTGGCAAGCAGGTTGCCCGCGTGCAGATCATTGTGACATAGCACCGCGCGTGTGCAGGCGCTGAACAGTTCGGCGCGGTCAGCGAAATGTTGGGAAACCCGCTTGGCAAGATCTGCATTTCCGCCGCGCTCAGCAAATTCCTTGAGCTTTCGTTGGAATTGATGCGTCAGGTACTGGTGGTTCGTCGAATGCGCTGTCCAGATGCCGTTCGGACCGAGGTAGCCGAACGCCTCCATGGAGATGCAATGAAACTCGCGAAGCAGCCGGCCGATTTGCGCGTAAGCGGATAGCCGTTGCGCCGAGTCCAGAGTCGTTTCCAGTTGGCCAAGTATCGAACCTTCGAGCTTGGTCATCAATGTCAGGTTTAGACCGAGCAATCTCTTTGAGTCGTCCGCAAGCAGAATGCGTGGAATAGACACGCTAAGGCGATCTCGGATGAGACCAACGACGGTTAACTCCTTTTGCATCTTCCAATGCAATTCGTCGGGATAGACCTTCAGTACGAGCGGCGGATGCGCGTGATCCGCGAAAGCGATCTCGTAAACTGCTGAGATCTCGCCGCCATGAAGCCTGGAAATCGTCGCAACAGCTTGCTTCAAAACGGTCTGATCAACGATCGCCTGCGCCGTCGCGACGGACAGTTCCAAATTGGGCTTGAGGCTCATCGCGGCATCCATTCGAAACTTGGCCTCCTCGCACGTCGGGGCCGTGTCCGCAAGTGCTTCGCAGCGGGGATTGGGTAAGCGCGCGTTCTGAACTTCCGTGCCAAAGTCCGGTCAAGCGTAGCGCGCGCCTAATCCTGGCGTATTGAGCTGGCCAAGCTCTTCGTCATCGGATAGCCGAAACTCGTTCCAAACGTGCCAACCGGTGGTCCGTCTCCAACATAGCCGTTCGACAGATAAAATCTGAGCGCGGTCTCGGTGCTCATCAAATTGCACTGATCATTGCCTCGTTCGGCGGCTCGCGCCTCCAGCGCGCGCAGCAGGGCGCGGCTGACTCCGCGAAACCTTGCATCGGGCGACACATAGTTGAGGCCAATCCTTCCCGCATCGGTCACTGAACCGACCGCGAGAATGTCGTCATCTTCGACGGCCACGAGCAAAGAATTGTCGGGTCGCCTGACCCAAGTGCAGAAGTTCTCAAGGGTCTTGTTGCCCAGCCATTGCGCCAGGATGGAGGGGTCGTTTCGATGGTCAGCCTCGCAAAGCTCCGCTATCGACCGCTTCAACACGATACAGGCGGCACGCGCGTCTTCTGGCAAGGCGTCTCGTATTTGCATTCAGCAATTTTGGCATTGAGCCAACACCCGGGCAATAGGTCGGCCGCTTTTTGTTTGGTGTGGAGCGGGCGTGTGAATACCCGCTTTGCCTCAGCGGAGAGCGCGTTTCGCGATGTCGCTGTATGATCCATTTCGGGCATTGAATTTCATTTGGCGTTACAAGCTGAAGGGTAGTATTTATTCGCCTCCTCTATCAAAACTTGAAATCTGGTTGCGGGGCAGTTATGCTAATCATCGTTTCCTGACGTTACTGTTTCCAACCATTGGGGGCTTCTGATGATGCTCCACGGGTTTTTGTCTGCAACGATTGTTGCCGTCTGCATCACCTTTCCTGCAGTTGCCGAGCCGCTTCCGAAAGCTTCACAGCCAGAGGAGCTCGGCATATCTGCGCAGCGGTTGAAGATACTCGATGCCGCCTTCCAGTCCGAGGTGGACAGTGGAAAGCTTCCTGGAGCCGTCGTTCTGATCGTGCGCAATGGCAAGGTCGCTTACTCGCGCGCGTTCGGGTACCAAGATCGCGAGAAGCAGATCGCCATGAAGCCGGATGCAATCTTCCGCATCGCCTCCATGACAAAGCCGCTCGTATCCGTCGCGGCCATGATGTTGGTGGAAGAGGGCAAGCTCCAGCTTGTCTCGCCGGTGTCGGCCTTCCTGCCCGAATTCAAGGAGGTCAAAGTCGGCGTGGAGAAGGCCAACGACGGGACCGGTAAGCCGGAACTTGTGTTGGAGCCTCCTCGGCGTGAAATGACGATCCATGATTTATTGCGCCACACCTCTGGGCTGACTTACGGACAATTCGGCGACTCATTGGTCAAGCAGGCCTATCGCAGCGCAAATATCGGCGCACCCGGTGAAAGCCTCGCGGCTGTCGTAAGCAAACTGGCGCAATTGCCGCTCGCCTATCAGCCAGGCACGACGTTTGAATACAGCATGTCTACGGACGTTCTCGGCCGCGTCGTCGAAGTCGCGTCTGGTATGGAACTGGATCAGTTCATCGCCGAGCGCATAACAAAGCCGCTCGGCATGCCTGACACCGGGTTCTACGTATCCGAGGGGCATGCCGGCCGCGTTGCCGAACCGCAGGTGGATGCAGCGACGGGCAAGCGACCGCCCATGCGCGATGTGAGTGTGCGTCCGAGTTGGCTCTCCGGAGGTGGCGGCATGGTGTCGACTGCAGCCGACTACGCGCGCTTTTGCCAAATGCTGCTCAATGGTGGTGCATTCGAGGGTAGACGCTTTCTCTCCCCTCGGACGGTGGCCTACATGACGACCGATCACTTGCCTCCGGGAACGGTAATAAGCCAAGCCGTGCAAGGCTTCGGCTCACTCATTCCAAGCCCGGCTCTGGGGCAAGGCTTTGGCCTTGGCTTTGCGGTTCGCACAGATGTCGGACGCAATCCGATGCCAGGCTCGGTTGGAGAATTCTACTGGACTGGCTCGTCAGGGACAACCTTTTGGATAGATCCGAAAGAGAACCTGGTCGCCATTCTGATGGTGCAAGTGCCGCTGCTCCGCGGTGCGTACTACCGCTCTCTCATCCGAAATATGGTCTATCAAGCATTCGCCAATTGACCTTTCCGAAACCGGACGAAATGCGGCGATGCACGAATGCTGCCGATCGTCTCGCTACGAAACCTCGCTGCTGATATGAGTTTTGACCCGCGGGCTTCGTGCAAAAATAGCAGCACCGCGGCACCATCACATTTCCGCTGCAATAGGGAAGGTATATTATCCTCTGCTCATTCGGTTGAGGGAAACAAGCAGCGGCCTTTCGTTCGATCTTTTAAATTGCATCGCGAAAATTGCATTGCGAAAAGGAGCAGAAGCCATGGCGATTACCACGCTGAAGGTCTTAGCTAGCCTCCTGCAACTCCACGGGCCAGGCGCAACAATTCAGAGCGACCATCCAGGCATCGACGCGCTGCTGAATGAGCTGCGCGAGCAGACCTCAACAGAAGGACTTAGCTCCGAGCAACCCGCGGTTATTCCGGACCAACCCGTTGTAAATCAAGTTTATTTCAGGCGCGGCTTTGGCAGAGGGCCGTATGCAGGCGGCTTCCGCAGGGCTGGATACCATCCAGGCGCAGGTGCATTCCGCAGAGGCGGATACGCTCCAGGGTTCCGCAGAGGGGGCTTTGTCCGAGGATACTAGTTTAATCGCATCTTCTTCATGCACGTCTCGGTGCCGGGATGTTGGTCGACGATTCAAATGCTGTCGCCTTCCAGGATCAGCCGATCACGCAGTTGCTGGTCAAGGTAGCAACGCGATGCAACATCGATTGCTCCTATTGCTACTGGTTCCGCGACGCGGCCGTCTACGATAAGCCCAAGCTGATGAGCATGGACGTGTTGCATCAGTTGTTGCAACGCATCGAAGAGCACGTCGCGCGATACTCCCTTGTCGATTTTCCCATCGTCCTGCACGGCGGCGAGCCCTTGCTCTGGGGTGTCGAGAATTTCCACCGTTTTGCCGAGGCCTGCGAGAGCATTTCATCGCGAACGGGCTGCGACATTCCCATCGCGGTCACAACCAATGGCGTGTTGATCGATGACGAATGGCTGAACTGCTTCGAGACGCGCAACATTTCGGTTGCGATCAGTCTCGACGGACCGACACATATTCACGACATTCACCGTCGCACGTTTCAGGGGACGGGCACCCACGCAGCGGTGGAGCGCGCCGCCCGCATGCTGGTATCGCGCGACATTTGCGTAAGCGCCCTGGCTGTCTGCAATCCCGCTTACCCGCCGGAGCAGTATGTCGCGTTTTTCACCGCCTGCGGAATTGCCAACTACGACATCATGATCCCCGATGCGACGGTGGACGAGAAGCCGCCATCCATTGCGTCGTTCTACAACGGGTTGTTCGACTTGTGGCTGACGGCAAATCGCACGGCGCCGACCGCCAATATCCGCATTATTTCCGACATGATCACCGCCCTGCTTGGCAACAATTCGCCGACCGAGGGCGTAGGCCACAAGCCCATCGAGCTTTGCACCGTGATGACCGATGGCACGGTGGAGGCCCACGATGTGCTCCGGATCGCAGGCGACGGCTTCACGCAGACCAAGTTCAACATCTTCGATCATGCGATCGACGAGGTCAGGAACGAGCCGCGCTGGAAAGCAGCGCGCGATGCCTCAATCAATCTGTGCGAGAAATGCCGGCAGTGCAAGTTCATGAACGCCTGCGGAGGGGGGTATCTTCCGCATCGTTTTTCCAAGGCAAATGGTTACGACAATCCTTCGGTATATTGCGACGATCTCTATTCGATGTTCGAGAACATGCAATCCGTCCTGGAGAGCCATCTTTATGTCAGCAAGCCAGGCGGGGAACGGGTCAACGTGAGCGACGCATTGACACGCGCTTAGCAGTTGGGCGGCAAGAGGCAACCGGGAGTTCGATTCTCGTTTGTTGGGCGATGCCCGCTCCGCGTCGTGCTTGGTCGGCGAATAGCGCGGGGGAGGCAAAAAGCCTCCCCTAAGCTTTGTTCGCTCACTTCCTTATTTTGCTGAGCTTCTCCAAGAGGAGCTTCGCGGCGGGCCCGGAGGAGGCCGGATTCTGACCGGTGGTCAGCAGGCCGTCGCTAACGACGTGAACCGCCCAGTTGGCCTTCTTCGAAAATACGGCGCCCAGTCTTAACATCTCGTCTTCGACAAGAAAGGGCACCACTTTGGTGAGGCCAACGGCTTCTTCTTCGCCGTTGGTGAAGCCGGTAACTTCCTTGCCCTGAACCAGAGGCTTGCCGTCTGGCGCCTTTACGTGACGCAACGCACCTGTGGAATGACAGACGACAGAGATTGGCTTACCGGCGGCGAGGAAGGACTCGATCAGCTTGATCGAGTTCTTGTCGTCGACGATATCCCACATCGGGCCGTGGCCGCCCGGATAGAAGACACTGTCGAAGTCTTCCTGCTTGACGCTTTCGAGACGAACGGTCTTGTCGAGCTGAGCTTCGGCCGCGGCGTCCTGCTCGAACCGGCGCGTAAGGTCGGTTCGGAATTCGGGCTCGTTGCTCTTGGGATCGAGCGGGGGACGGCCGCCCTTTGGGGATGCGAGCGTGATCTCGACCCCGGAGTCCTTGAACACGAAGTAAGGAGCGGCGAGTTCCTCAAGCCAGAATCCGGTCTTGCGTCCCGTATTTCCAAGCTGGTCGTGAGAGGTGATAACCATCAGGATTTTCATGATTGCTCCTATTGCTTGGCGGTTTTCATCAAAGGACGAAAAATGTTTCGACCCGTTCCAGCCTGCCATCAAGCACTCCCGGGATGACCGATCTCGACCGTTCAACCAATGGCGCCTGCCTCGCCGTGCTGTTGGCACGCAAGCGGCAAAATTGCTCGTTATGCCTTGTTAGAAGCCATTAGCCATTGCGTCGCTCGAGGAGCCAGCCTATCCGCGTTGGCGGGTGGAAGCGGTCAGCACTGCTGCCGTAATTTGTCGGCAGTGCAGGTTCATGGGAGGGAGCTATCTTCCGCATCATTTCTCGAGCGCTAGTCTAGATCGGGTTTTCGTCGAAGAGACGCGCGACCATCGCGGAGCCAAGATATCCCTGTCGTAATGGTCTTGCGTTGCTTGCTTTCACGACGAAGTGAGGCGCATGCCTGTATCCGAACCCGGACGATCCGCGAATGTAATTCCGTCAGATCACGCAGTTGCGCGCTGACGATGAAGGCCTCCCGTCAGGCGCCCGCAATGCGGCTCCAGGACTCACTTGGTCGGCCATTACAGGAGAATCAAACATGATCTCTGCGGCATTTCCGTACAAAAAGAAGCGGCGGCGAGTCCTCGGCAGTGAGATGGCGTATGTGGAGGTGGGAAAGGGCGACCCCATCGTGCTGCTGCACGGCAATCCCACCTCGTCATACCTGTGGCGCAACGTGTTGCCGCATCTGGAGCCACTGGGCCATTGTATCGCCCCCGATCTGATCGGCATGGGCGACTCCGACAAGCTGCCCGACAGTGGCCCCGGCTCATATCGCTTCGTCGAGCACCGCCGCTACCTGGACGCCTTGCTCGAGGCTCTCGATGTGCGCGAGCGGGTCACCTTCGTCATCCATGACTGGGGTTCGGCCCTCGGCTTCGACTGGGCCAACCGCCACCGCGAGGCCATGAAGGGTATCGCGTACATGGAGGCGATCGTTGGGCCGCAGTACTGGGACCACTGGGACCGGTTCGGAATGCGTCCAGCCTTGGAGGCGCTGCGTTCCGAGAAAGGCGAGGCGATGGTCCTGCAAGACAACTTCTTCATCGAGAGGATCCTGCCAGGTGCCATCCTGCGTACCCTCTCCGCCGAAGAGATGGCGGAGTACCGACGGCCGTTTGCCGAGCCGGGCGAGGGGCGACGGCCGACGCTGACATGGCCTCGACAGATCCCCATCGAAGGCGAGCCCGCCGACGTGACTGCGATCGTGACCGCCTACGCGGACTGGCTGGCGACGAGCAATGTCCCTAAGCTGTTCCTGAGGGCCGAGCCCGGTGGGATCCTCGCCCACGGCGCGGTTCTCGACTTGGCCCGCAGATTCCCAGCGCAGACCGAGATAAAGGTGGCGGGAACCCATTTCGTCCAGGAAGATTCGCCTGATGAGATCGGGCGGGCCATCTCCGGCTGGATGTCGAAGTTGTAGATTGCACTTACTTGGAGATCGCCGGACTTCGGACGATCATCGCTGCCCCTGGGTATTAGGCTTGGATGCTCGACCGATCTCAACTACGTGCCGTTCTCGCCGGAGCCGTCGGAGGTGCAATTGCGATCGGGAGCATGGAGGCGTTCTCCTCTGAGAGCGCAGTTCCCCTTTTCGCGATTCCATTCGCGACGTCGATCGTAACAGTATTGGGCTCGCCAAAAGCAGAGCCGGCGCGACCCCGCGCCCTTGTCGGCGGTCATCTTGTCTCCACGTTCGTTGGACTGCTGGTTGTGAAATTGTGCGGCCCGGTGCCGTGGGCGGCCGCCGTCGCTGTTGGTTTGGCAATGGTCGCAATGCATCTGACCGGCACGTTCCACCCGCCTGCCGGCATCGATCCGCTGGTTGTTGTCGTCAATAACATGTCCTGGATTTTTCTGATTGTGCCAGTTGGTGTCGGCGCCCTGCTGCTCACAACCTTCGCTTTTGCTTGGAACAATCTCGTCACGCGATGCACCGATGAAGGCGATGCCGGGCCGCCTATCCGGTGGTGGTGGTCTTGAAACGTCTCACACCAGTTGCGCTTTTTGCCGCGGAAAGCATGCCAGTGTCGCCTGGAGCATGATCCGGAAAAGTGGAAACCGGTTTTCCCTCGCGACAAACGCGAAGCGTTTGCGTGGGAAGATCATGCTCAAACAATAATCTAAAGCGCGATGATGATTCATCCTCATCTCATCGCGCTTTAGTGCGCCTCGTTATGCGGCGAGACATTCCGCTTTGCAGCCGGAGGGTGGGGCGCGGGGCGCGACGCCGGATGCGACGCGGCGGCAACTCGGTGTGGCGCCGGCGCAGCGAGTGGATGCTGGGGCAGCCTCGGGGCCGCGGCAACGGCACCTGGTTTTGGCGTCGGTGGGGCGGCGACCGGTTTCGCTGCGACATTTGCCGGCTTCGCTGCAGCATTCAGAGGCTTCGCTTCCGGTCTGACCACCGCATTCGGCGGCTTGGGCAACGCTCCGTTGGTCGGCGCAGCGTGCTCCGAGCCAACAGATGCCCTGTTTTCAAGTGGCTTGTTCGCGGCGGGAGGATCGTTCGCAAGAGGCTTATTGGCGGGTGGGGTGGCCGCAAGCGGCTTGCTCTCGAGCGGCTTGTTGGCGACCGCATTGTTCGCAGGCGCTTTGGGAGCGACCGGCTGCGGCAGCGGTGCGCGTCCCGGCTTTGCTTCGCGTGCAGCGACAATGCCCTTGCCGGTGAACTCGCCTGGCTTGGCTGTCGCAGCGATTGCCGGGCGGCCATGGTTCTCGGAGGCGAGCAGCGCTCTGTTCGTGCTCGCCAGGTGCTGCTGCTGGATCTGTGCAGGCGCAGGAGTAACGTGGTGATCTTGCGCAGCCACCCGCTCTTGCGCCGTCGGCTGAGTCGTGATTCCACCACTGCCGCCGTTGAAGCTGACACGCGTGACGTTGTTGATCACGGTCGTGCTGTAGACGTTGGTGACGTTGACGCTGCCGAAATTATTGACGGTGCGGTTGTAGGCCAACACGCCATTGTCCCAGTGGCCGCCTTCATAGCCGACGCCGCCATAGCCGAAACCATAGTTGACGCCACCGTAGAAACCGACACGCGGCCCCCAATAGCCGGTGTTCCACGCGTAGACGCCCTCACGCCACGCCCAGTAACCGGGTGTCCACAACAAGCCAACGGCCGGCGGCTCCACCCAGGTTCCCGGAACCCAGTAATATCCGTCCGGGCCGTAAGCCCAGTAGCCGGGCGTCCAAATGTACCCAGGCGCGGGAAGCGGCGGTTGCTCGTACACCGGAAGCTCGGGCGGGGCGATCGTAATGCTGATGATTTGGGCTTGGGTGACAGGTGAAACGACTAGCGCGGCAAGAAGCCCGATGATGAATAGAAGGCGTCGCATGTTTGTTCCTTCCACATGAGCAGCTCCCCGCGAGTCGGAACGATGTTGAGCGAATGACGCAACATTATGGCGCACTGGTCTAGGGTCTGTTGGGATTCATCGGGAGTTTATCACGGCAGCGGTCAGATGGATCATGGCTGCGAAGCTTTG